>JAEZMI010000353.1 GCA_023414975.1 Pseudomonadota bacterium
AGTTCCCCAGCCGCCCCGCTTCGAACGGAAAAAGCCAGAGCTCCCCGGAACCTCTCGGCTCGGGAAATCCGGCATTTTCAACGTTTATCGGGAGTGCCTGACCTTGGTAAAAAGATCAGATGGTGCCAGGAGAGGACTCGACTGAATTATCGAACCAATTGATATGTTTTGATGTTCTCTACGATGAATCTCACTGTACCCCCAAAAATACCCCCAGCAACTGATTGCTAGGGGGTCTATGGGGCACATTAAGAGCCTAGGTACGTCGGCAGTTTGGTGCGAACATCATTCATCAGAATGAGTGTGCATTCTACCGTCTCGCCGCTAGGGACAAGCTGAAGCGTGCCGGCGGGGACGGTCGTGTCCCACGCGAAATTGTCGGACATGACTTTCAACACCTCGCGCTTGTAAGCCGTGTCCAAGTTGTCGAGTTGCTCGCCCTTCGTCTCCAGCACCACGAGCCGGTTCTTTTGGCCGTCGCGTCTGGCGGCAAAAATGAAGTCCGGGTAGATGCGGGCGCGGCGCCAGCCCTGAAGTCCGTATTGGCTGCGCGCGACGTTCCGGTGCCACCAGACAAGAGCCTTGGTGCCGTCGAGATAAACCGCGACGTCCTTCTCGGCGTCGTTCAACTCGCTCTTGTAGATCGGCAGGAAGAGACTGCGCTCCAACGGCCCGCCAGTGGTGCTGGTGAGCTGGTCTGCTCCTTCCGGCTCGGTCGTCTCCACCGTGAAGGGCATCCGCCAGTTATTCCCGTCGAGGCGCAACCGAAACTGAATACGCCCCGCCGCTACCGCATCCTTGAAGAGGGCTTCCGCGCGTCGGGTGCGTTCATCGTCGAGCCCGCGCCGTAGTTCTTCGACGATCAGCGTCGCGAGTGCTCCCAGCTTGGCATCGTCAAAGCCTCGCGCTCGCAACGCGTCGACCGTGCGCCCGACGATCTCGCGCCCAACAAAGGGGTTGGGTACGATGTCGAGGATCATTCGCACGGTATGAGCGGCGTCGAAGCGGATCGCCTCCAGCCCGGCGGCAACCGTGCGCGTGGCGAAATGGTCGTCGGTATCGGTCAGCTCGATACGTTGAAGTTGGCTCTCGGCGGCCTGCGCGTTTTCGGGGATGCGGTCGGCTATAGCCTGCGGGTTAAAACCCCGCCAGTCGATGGCCGCTAGAATATCCGTGTCATAGTCCAGATCGCGCGCGGCGCCGTCTTCGACCAGGAGTACCTTAGGGAGATAAATTTCGTCGGATGCGAAGTCCGGCCGGCGGTTCACATTCCGGCGGATCACCGCAGGGGCGGAACCCTCGGAAGACGTGACCGACAGCACCAGATCGCCGAGGCCGTCGCTTTCCAGTCCATCTTTGATGGCGTCCACCACATCGCGCGTTCGCGCGTGGTGCGTGATGACGTGGCATTCATCGAGCGCGGGAATGCCGGTCTTCATGGCGTAGGGCTGGCGCAATATGCGCCCGACCAACTGCGTCATGGCGCGCAGGTTGGAGCTTGCCGCCAGCGCGCACAGCACATAGGCGAAGGGGCAATCCCAACCTTCCTGAAGCGCGGCCTTGGTGATGATGACGCGAACGCGGTTCGTCGGCGATAGAAGGTCCTGATTCTCCGGCTGGCTCAGGTCGTTCTGTTCGGCCGTCTTGATGGCGATTTCCGCCTCATCGAAGCCGGCGGTCAGCAGCCAGTCCTTCACGTCATTGGCGTGAATGTGTCCGCTTTCCCGCTGCTCCTTGCCGGTGCGCTCTACCTGTACCAGGAGGATTGGCCGGATATAGCGGTTGGTGTCGGCGCGCAGGCCGGCGGCGGCTATGTCGAGCGTTTGCAACCGCTCCAGCGCGACATTGAGCGTCGTTTTCCAGTCGACACCCTGCCGCGCATCGAGATTGAGCGGCATCTTGATCATGCCTTCGCGGTCTAGCTCACGGCCGGTCACTTCCACGAGCACATTGGCATAGCGCCCCTGCACGGGGTTCTTGCCGCCCTTGGGCTCTACGTCTTTGGGCGTCGCGGTCAGTTCGAGCACAAAGGACGGATTGAAACCGTAGAGAGTACGGAAGGCGAGGTCGGAAACTGCCTTGTGGCCTTCGTCCAGCACAACGACGGGGCGGATGATGCGCAGGGCATTGCCGAGCGAATCCTTGACCATAGGAAACAGGTCATCATAGGCGTCGAGGTTGGGCGTCGCATCAATGGCGGCCTTATGCGCGGCCTGATCGCCCTCCGGCGGGGCGAAGCCGTGAACGTCGCCACGGTCCTTGAAAATACGTAGGGAATCCTGTGTCTCGCGATTGGCCGATTGCAGCATCAGCAGCATGACGCAGAGGTTCCCCTCTACATCGCGCCGGTCCAGCGGATCGGTCTTCTGCATGATCTTCACGCGACCTGCCGCCGCGCGGTCGAGCATCTGCCGGTAAGGGTGCTGGCGGTCGGTCAGGTGACGCAGGGTCTGGCTGTAGATCGCTTCATTGGGCACGATCCAGAGCACAAAGCCGGTGTTCTTGTTTAGGTAACGGCCGAACACGCGCGAGAGGGCGCTGGTCGCGAGATAGGTCTTACCGCCGCCCGTCGGCACCTTCAGCACCACGTCGGGAACCGGTCGGCCGGTGCCGTCCGTGCGAGGTGAGAAGGGAATGGTCCAGCGCGAGGGCGGCAGCTTGCCCGCCTCGCCCATGGCCTTCCACGTCTCGGCCGCGAAGTCGGGGCGAGGTATATTGAGGTGCGGGTGTTGCGCCCTGACCTTCTCGACGTCGTCCGCCTTTGCCTTCTCGGCTTTCAGCACATCGAGATAGGTTTCGAGCGTCGCCAGAACCCGCGTCTGATAGTCCAGTTCGCGCAGCATCCTCACACCCGCTCGATGCGGTAGAGCGCGAAGGGCAGCGGCACGAACTCAACCGGGACGTTCTGTTCGGCGAGCATCTTCTGGCTGACATAGCGCGCGGCGGCGAACACAAGGTGCTTCTTGTCCGGCTTCGCGGCGGCGAAGGCCTTAGCGCGCGAAAGGGTGAGCGCGGCCTCCGGTGACTTCAGCCACTCCAGATCGTCGCGGTATATCAGCCAGACATGGTGGCTGTCGGTCGAGCCGAGATAGGACTCAGCCTCGCTCATCTGCGCGGGATCGAAGGCGCGGTTGGTCGCCATGTGGAACAGCGCGGAGCCTAGGCCGGCGAAGGAAGGCAGCCCGTCGCCGATCAACACCTTATCCAGCTCCACCGCCGGGCCGAGCGTGCAATAGGTGAAGCTGCCGCCGAGGCCCTCGGTCTTCTCGGCGACGGTTTTCTCGCCGGTGACGATCAACTCGCCGTCCTTCACCTCTTTCTTGATCCGGTCGTATTCGTGGCGGTGCAGGTTCTCGATGCCGTCGACCTTATGCACCAGCGCATCCGCGTTGGTGAGCGTGCGCCAACTCAGGCTCTCGCGCAGAAGCTCGGTCTTCTGCGTGCCTTTGAACCCATAGCCGTTGATGACGCGCCGCACGCGCTCGGCGGTCAGCTTGTCCGCATAGTCTTCCATCTCGACAAGAATGAAGCGCCGGCTGCCGCCATCGCGCTTGTTGGCGGCGAGGACAGCATGGGCTGTTGAAGCCGTGCCTGCAAACGAATCCAGAACAATACTATCGGGCTTGGAGGCTATTTCTAATACTCGTTGTATCAATTCAGGAGGTTTCGGAGCATGGAAATTTATCGAATCGCGGTCAGAGAATATTTCGAGAAGCTCTTTCTTCGATGTCTCGGTGTCTCCGACTTCGGCCGCAGGCCAGAATGTTAAAGGTACTAGTCCCTTGGACTCGCTGAAGAAGTTTTTCACACGAGGTCGTCCGTCTCCTCCCTTGGGCCAATGAATCATATTTGCCGCTTTCAAGCGTTCAAACTCAGATTCAATTGCTCCCCAACACCTACCCTTCGGGGGGTAATGGATGACACCGGTGGGTGAAATGATCTTGTAAACTTGATTCTCGCGGAAACCCTGAGCGCTGAATGGAACTGAGGACCAGGCACCGCGAGGGTCATTGTCAGGATTCGAAAATCCATCCTCGCCCTGAATCAGCAAATTTCGTTGAATTTTCCAGAGCGTCGGATCGCATTTTGAATATAAAAGAATATGATCAAAGCTAGGAGAGAATGTCGCTCTATTCTCCCTAGACGTTCGCTTTTGCCATGCTATTTGAGATACACAATTCTCATCACCGAATACTTCGTCGAGTATGCAGCGTGCATGATGTACTTCATTGTCATCTAAGGTAATCCAAATGCTGCCGCGTTCTGAGAGAAGCTCATGCAGCAACCGCAGCCGGGGCCACATCATGGCGCACCATTTGTCGTGGCGAATGCCGTCCTCGGTGCCGACGGGGTTGGCGTTAAGCCACTCCTTGATGACAGGCGAATTAACGTTGTCGTTGTAGCTCCAGCCCTCATTGCCGGTGTTGTAGGGCGGGTCGATGAAGACGCAATCGACCTTGCCGGCATACATCGGCAACAGGGACTTCAGCGCCTCCAGATTGTCGCCCTGAATAATGAGGTTGCCGTCGAGCGCCACGGGGCCGATGCCCTTCTCCGGGTGCGGCACCAGCGGGCGGAAGGGCACCGCCAGGTGATGGTTGTAGACGAATTCCTTGCCCTTGAAGCTCAGTTCGGTCACGGCACATCCTCATCGGCCGGCGGCGGGCCGGCTCCCTTCCGCCCGCATAGAATCGGAAACGGCGGGGGGTGGCAATCACCCGCCCGCCACGCGAGCGGCCAAAGCGCCATGCCGCGCGAGCAAGGCCGCCACATCCCGCGCCAGTGCATCGGTCGGTAGGGTTTCCACCGCCATCGCCCCGATCACCTCGCCCTGCCGGTGCGGGTCGATCTTGCCGTAGCTGCTGAAGGTTGTGGCGATGTTCTCGTGGCCTAGGTTCTGGCTCCAGGCGCGCAGTTGCTCCGGCGTGCGGCACATGGTCTGCGCGAGATGGCCGAGCGTGTGGCGGAAGGAGTGCGGCGGGAAGTAGGGCAGGCCGGCGCGGGTGAGGGCCTGTTTGAAGATGGCGCGGATCGGCGAGGCGTCGCTCCAATGCGCCCGCTCAATGCCCTGCGGCGCGAAGGCGAGGTCCGCCCCCTGTCCGATGCGCGTGCGGGGAAACAGCGGATCGGTTGGGCCGAACAGATGCACCTCGCGCAGCTCGCGCACCCACTCGGCGACGATGCCGGCGAGGTCATCGCCGAGCGGGAAGAAATAGGTGTTGATGGCCTTGGCGAACTTGGTTTCCA
>JAEZMI010000387.1 GCA_023414975.1 Pseudomonadota bacterium
TCATCGCCGTACCCGGCACGATCGGCTACGTCATCAGCGGGATACCGCATCTGGACGACCTGCCGCCGCTTTCCTTCGGCTACGTCTCGCTGCCGGGTCTCGTCCTCGTCGGGGGCATCGCGACCCTCTCGGCGCCTCTGGGTGCGCGGCTTGCCCACGCCTTCACCAAGCGTCAGCTGGAGGTGGGGTTCGGCCTGTATCTCCTGCTCGTCGGTCTGCGCTTCGTCATCGCCCTTGCGGGATTCTGACGTATCGACAAGCGGTTAGGTCACTGCGCGATCTTCGCGCGCATCACCAGCTTCTCGCCCCGGATCTCGAAACTCGCCAGCCGCGACAGGAAGCTCATGCCGAGCAGGCTATGCTTCAGGGTGCCGGGGCTGGCGATCAGGGCGGGAACGTCGCGCTCGGCGATGGAGCCGGCGATCTCCACCCGGTCGAGCACCACGGCGGCGGCGCGGCCGCGGCCATTGGCGGTGTCGATGGGGAAGTCGTAGCGGATGAACTCGATGGGGAGGCCGGCGGCGACGGCGTCCTCCGGGGTCAGCACGACGCTGGAGGCGCCGGTGTCGACCAGCATAGGTATTTTTGTACCGTTAATCTCGACCCGCACATTGAAGTCGCCGTCGCGGGCGCGGGCGACTTCCACGGAAGGGCCGCCATCATGCGCGAGCGGTACGGCATAGCCCGGCGCCAGCTCCGCCAGCACGCGATAGGCGACGGCGTGGAGCTCGTAGCGGTAGGTGTAGCCGACGCCCAGCACGCAGAAAATCACCAGCCAGAGCGCCGCCGCCCGCAACGCCTCGCCCAGACGGCCGGAAAACGTGGCGAGCAGGCTGGCGGCGATGACCAGCGCGAACGCGCCGTAACCCACGGCGTAAGCGAGCGAATCCGCGTCCAATCCGGCAACGGGGCCGTGCCGGGAGGCCCAGACCATCAACCCGACGCCGGCGGCGAGGCCGATCAGGATGATCCACATCAGGCGGTCATGATTCATCGCGCCGCCCTCGGGGTGGGTTGGGTCCGAGAAAGGCGCGCCATGATGGCCTGTCGCTCGGCCTCGCTCATCGTGCTCCAGGCGCTGATTTCGCTGAGCGTGCGGCCGCAGCCGGTGCAGTGGTGCCGGGTGGGATCGAGCGTGCAGATCGAGGCGCAGGGTGTCGAGACGGGCATCGGATTCGGAACGCTCAAGGATGCCGCGCGAAGATAAGCAGACCCAGCAGGAAGGCAATCTCGACCAGGAGGGCCGCCGCACCGGCGACATCGCCCGTCTGGCCGCCGAATTGGGCGCGGGCAAGGCGCACGAGGCCGGAAAAGGCAATAAATCCAAGGACAAGGCCGCCGGCGAGGGCGAGGCCGCCAAAGCCGGGGATAACCAGAAAAGCGGCGATCACGAGCGCGAGCACGCCCGCTTTCCACCGCGCCGCGGGCGAGGGGCGGCCCGCGCCGTGGCCGAGACCCTCCGGCCGGGCCGGGGGCAGGGCGGCGAGCATGAGCACCGGGGCAAGGCGCCCCACCGCCGCGGCCGCGACCAACCCCGCCGCCGCGGCGTAAACATCAACATCCAGAAGGGCTTGCAGCACGGTGATCCGCAGCACGACGGCAAGGACGAGCGCCAAAACGCCGAAGCTGCCGAGCCGGCTGTCGCGCATGATCTCCAGCCGCTTCGCGACTATCATACCGCCAAGGCCGTCCGCGACGTCCGCCAGACCGTCTTCATGCAGCCCGCCGGCGGCGGCGATGAGCACCAGGACGGCGAGGGTGGCGGCGACCGGCGCGGGCAGGCCGATGAGTGCAAAAACGAGTGCAGTGAGTGCGCCAGTCAGGCCAATGAGTGCACCCGCGAGCGGGAAAGCGGGGGCGAGACGGTCGAGGTCCGGCGGGCCGTCCTGCGCCGGCTCGAAGGGAAGGCGCGGCACCGGCAGGCGGGAGAGGAAGCGCAGCGCCGCCGGCAGGGCGCGCAGCACGTCCCCGGTCGCATCGGCGGCAGCCCTGAAGGGTGGCATGGCGGTTCCGCTCAACGCTCGAACAGCAGATCGGCCGGGGGCAGGCGGCGTTCCCAGCCGGCGCGCTCCAGCTCGGGCGTGTCGGCCGGGGCGGCGGGGTAGCCTAAGCACAGATAGGCGACGAGACGCCAGTGGGCCGGCACCTCCAGCGCGGCGGTGATCTCGGCCGGATCGAGGATCGACACCCAGCCTACGCCGATTCCTTCCGCCGCCGCGGCGAGCCAGAGCGTGTGGATGGCCATCACCGCGGAATAGGCGACGGTTTCCGGCATGGTCGCGCGGCCGAGGCCGTGGCCGGTCTCCGGGTCCGGCTCGACGAAGACGGCGAGATGCTCGGGGGCTTCGTCGAGCCCGGCGAGCTTGAGGCGGGCATAGAGCGCGGCGCGCTCGCCGGTCTGCGCGGCCAGGGCCTGGGCCGCGAGTGCCTGCGCGTTGCAGCGGGCGAAGGAGGCCCGCACCGCCGCGCGCCGGCCGGTGTCCTTCACCCGCGCGAAACGCCAGGGCTGGGAGAGGCCGACGCTCGGGGCCGAGGCGGCCCGCGCCACCAGCGCCGCCACCGTTCCCTCGGGCAAAGGCCGGGCGAGGAAGTGCCGCACGTCCCGCCGCCAGGCGAAAAGGTCGCCCAGTCGCGCGCGGAAGGCCGCGTCGAAGGCGGGCGGCGCGCCCAAAGGCGGCGCCGCGCCGGCGGGGTGGGCCGGATTTGGGGGTTGCGCGTCCATGAGGCAGGGTCTACCCCGCCGCCGCGCCCGATGCGACAACCATCCCGTCCTTTGCGGCTTTCATGCACGAGGCTTTCATGCTGCGCTCCGCCACCGGCCTGCCTTTCGACGACATCCGCAACCTCGTGGCCCAGATGCCGGGACCCGATGCGGCGGCGCGCCAGGCCGCCGCCGCCCGGCAGGCGCAGCTGGTGAAGCCGCCGGGGGCGCTCGGCCGGCTGGAGGAGATCGCCCTCCACATCGCCGGCTGGCAGGGCCGGGAGATACCGGCGGTGAACCGGCCGACCGTCGCCGTCTTCGCCGCCACCCATGGCGTCGCCGCGCGCGGGGTTTCGCCCTACCCGCCGGAAGTGACCAAGCAGATGGTCGCCACCTTCACCAATGGAAAGGCGGCGGTGAACCAGATTTGCGGCGTGTTCGGCGCCGGGCTGCGCGTCTTCGACCTCGCGCTCGACCTGCCGACGCCGGATATCGTGGACGAGGATGCGCTCACCGAGGCCGAATGCGCGGCCACCATGGCCTTCGGCATGGAGGCGCTGGCGGGCGACCCCGACCTGCTGTGCCTGGGTGAGATGGGCATCGGCAACACCACCATCGCCGCCGCCATCTTCCACGGGCTCTACGGCGGCGAGGCCGCCGACTGGGTCGGCCCCGGCACCGGCGCCACCGGCGAGACGCTGGCGCGCAAGGTGGCCGCGGTCGCGGCGGCGGTGGAGCGCGCCACGGGCCATCTCGATGACCCGCTGGAGGTGCTGCGCAAGCTGGGCGGGCGCGAGGTGGCGGCCATGGCCGGGGCGATCCTCGCCGCGCGGCTGCAGCGCGTGCCGGTGGTGCTCGACGGCTATGTGGTGACGGCGGCCGCCGCCGTGCTGAAGGCAATGGACCCGCGCGCGCTGGACCATTGCCTCGCCGGCCATGTCTCGGCCGAGCCGGCGCATCGCGCGGTGCTGGAGCGGCTCGGCCTGCGGCCGATCCTCGATCTCGACATGCGGCTCGGCGAGGGCTCCGGCGCGGCGCTGGCGGTCGGGGTCATCAAATCGGCGCTCGCCTGCCATGGCGGCATGGCGACCTTCGCCGAGGCCGGGGTCGCGGCCGGGTGAGGCGCCCCGCTCGCTTTCCGCGCCTGCCGCCGCGCCAACGGGGCGGCAGCGGGCGAACTGGCTGGCGGCCAAGTGGATGGCGACGAAGCGGCTGGCGGCGAAGCGGCTGGCGACGAAGTACCTGGGGTTCCATCGCCGTCGCTCTGGTGCTGATCGTGGTGGCGCTGGCGGTGGAACGCCTGGTGCCGCCGCTGACCGGCGCCGTGCGCGTGGCCGATGGCGACAGCCTCGTGGTGGCCGGCGAGCGGGTGCGGCTCGACGGCATCGACGCGCCGGAACTGCACCAATCCTGCGGGGAGGCCGGCCGGGAATGGCCCTGCGGCGCCCGCGCCAAGGCGGCGCTGGAGGCCATCGTCGCCGAGGGCGAGGTGAGCTGCCGCCCGGTGGACGAGGACCGCTATGGCCGCGCGGTGGCGGTCTGTGAGCTGAGCGCCAAGGAAGGCGGGGCCAAGGAAGGCGGGGCCAACGAACGCGGGGCCAAGGAAGGCGCGGCCAAGGATCGCGCCGCCCGCGATCTCGGCGCGCGGCAGGTGGCGGCGGGCTGGGCACTGGCGACGGACGGTGCCTATGCGCGCGAGGAAGCGCAGGCGCGGGCGGCCGGGAAGGGGATCTGGTCCGGCCCCTTCGACATGCCTGCGGAGTGGCGCGCCCGCCACCCGCGCCCGCCGGAGTAGCGCGCGATCCGATCCGATCGGATCGGGGAATGCGCGGCCCTGCCGCCGGCACGATGTTCGCGGCCTTCACGCCCGCCGTCGCCGTGCCTATCTACGGTCCATGCCCGTGCTGCCCCCGCTGACGCCCTCACTGCGGCCCACCTTGCCTGACCCGCCCGCCCGCGCCGCCCCGCCGGAAACCCTCGACGCGGTGCTGGCGCGCATCCGCGCCTGCCGGGCCTGCGTGGAGGCGCCGCGCGGGGCGCCGCTGGCGCATGAGCCGCGGCCGGTGCTGCATGTCGGCCCGACCGCGCGGCTGTTGATCGCCAGCCAGGCGCCGGGGACGAAGGTCCATGCCTCCGGCCGCTCCTTCGACGATGCCTCGGGCGACCGGCTGCGGGACTGGCTCGGGCTCGACCGGGAGCGCTTCTATGATGAGAGCCGCGTCGCCATCGCCGCCATGGGCTTCTGCTTCCCCGGACAGGATGCCAAGGGCGGCGACCTGCCGCCGCGCCGGGAATGCGCCGCGCTCTGGCACGACCGGCTGTTCGCGGCGCGCGCGCCGTTCGACCTGATCGTCGCGGTGGGGGCGAGCGCGCAGGCCTATCACCTGCGCCGGCTGGGGCTGGAGCGTTTCGCGCGCGGCGGGCTCACCGAGCGGATGATGGCGTGGCGGGACATCTGGCAGGCGCGCACGGGGCCGCGCGTGCTGCCGCTGCCGCACCCTTCCTGGCGCAACACCGGGTGGCTGAAGCGCCACCCCTGGTTCGAGGCGGAGCTTCTGCCGGTGCTGCGGGCCGAAGTGGCGCGGCTGATGTGAGGCGAGCGTCTCAGCCTTCCATCACGATGCGCGGCGCGGGGCGCGCGGCGTTGCGCCGGCCGGCGAGCGCCTCGCGCACGGAATTGGCGATGGTGCGGTAAATCTCCGCCTCATGGCTGTCCGGCGCGGTCGCGGTGATCGGGCGGCCGGCGTCGGAGGTCTCGCGGATCGACAGGTGCAGCGGCACCTCGCCGAGGAAGGGCACGCCGAAACGCTGCGCCTCATGGCGCGCGCCGCCATGGCCGAACACATCCGAGCGGCCGCCGCAATGCGGGCAGAGGAAGTAGCTCATGTTCTCGACGATGCCGAGAACGGGAACGTTGACCTTCTGGAACATGGCGATGCCGCGCCGCGCGTCGATCAGCGCGAGGTCCTGCGGGGTGGAGACGATGACGGCGCCGGCCAGCGGCACCTGCTGCGCCATGGTGAGCTGCGCGTCGCCGGTGCCGGGCGGCATGTCCACGACGAGAATGTCGAGCGGCGCCCAGTTCACTTCCTTGAGCAGCTGGCTGATGGCGGACATGACCATCGGCCCGCGCCAGATCATCGGGGTTTCCTCCTCGACGAGGAAGCCGATGGACATGACCTTGAGGCCGAAGGCCTGCATGGGCTGGATCATTCGCCCGTTCACCTCCGGCTTGCCGCGCAGCCCCATGAGGCGCGGCACGGAGGGGCCGTAAATATCGGCGTCGAGCAGGCCGACCTTCAGCCCGGTGGCGGCAAGGCCGAGGGCGAGATTGGCCGCGAGGGTGGACTTGCCCACACCCCCCTTGCCGGAAGCCACGGCGATGATGGCGCCGACGCCGGGCAGGCCGGAGGATTCCTTCTGCGGATCGGCCGGCGGTTGCGCGTGGGAGTGGCCGGCGTGGGAATGGCCGGCGTGCGTGTGCCCTGCGTGGGAATGATCCGCGTGGGAATGCCCTGCGTGGGAATGCCCTCCCTGGCCGGAGACGCGCACCGGCTGGGTGGAGGTGCCGCCGGCGGGCGCGGCCCCCGCGCCGCCTTTCCGCTCGGCGGTGAGCGCCACCAGCGCCGAGGTGATGCCGGGCGTGCCGCGCACCGTGCGCTCCACCGCCGCGCGCACCGGCTCCCAGGCCTGCGCCTCGCGGGCGTCGACGGTGATCGACATATAGACCTTGCCGCCGGACACGAGGATGTCGGACAAGGCGCCGGTCTCCGTCACCGGGCGGCCGTCGGGGGCCGAGACCTGAGCCAGCCGCGCGCGAACCTCGTCTGCCGTCGCCATGTGCGTCTCCTCGCTGGACCTGTTCGAAAAACGGACCTTCGCGCCCGTGAGACACCACAGATAGGCGAGCGTCAACCCGGCGCCAGCCGTCGGCTGATCGAGCGGGCCAATGAGGCGCCGTGTGCCTAGGGAGTATCCACACCGACTTTCTGACTACAAAGGGTGCAGCCCTGTTGCGCTCGCTTCGCGATTAGTGCCAGCATGGGTAGCCGGTAAGAAGATGAACAACCGGCACAGACCGTCAGAGGGGAACATGATGAGCTTCGTTACCCGCCGCGCCCTGTCGCGCCTCGTCGCCGCCGCGTTTTTCGTCGCCCCGGCCCTCGTCGGCATGGCCGGCGTGGACGCCGCGTCGGCCAAGGAATGGAAGACCGTGCGCATCGGCACGGAAGGGGCCTACCCGCCCTTCAACTATATCGAGAATGGCGAGCTCAAGGGCTTCGACATCGACATCGCCAAGGCGCTGTGCGCCAAGATGAAGGTGGAATGCACCTTCGTGGCGCAGGACTGGGACGGCATCATCCCCGCGCTGCTCGCCGGCAAATACGACGCGATCATCGCCTCCATGTCGATAACCGAGGAGCGCCAGAAGCAAATCGCCTTCTCCAAGAAGTACTACAAGACGCCGGCCACCTTCGTCGTGCCGAAGGATTCCAAGATCACCGACACCTCGCCGGCCGCGCTCAAGGGCAAGGTGCTCGGCGCCCAGGGCTCGACCATCCACTCCAACTATCTTGAAGACGTGTACGGCAAGGCCGGCGCGGAGGTGAAGCTCTACGGCAAGCAGGACGAGGCCAATCTTGACCTCGCCTCCGGCCGCCTCGACGCGGTGCTGGCCGACAAGGTGGTGCTGATGGAATGGCTCGCCACCAAGGACGGCGCCTGCTGCAAGTTCACCGGCGCGGAATACACCGACCCGAAATATTTCGGCGAGGGCGTGGGTGTGGGCATCCGCAAGGACGATCCGGAACTCGTCGCCATGTTCAACAAGGCGATCGACGAGATTCTTGCCGACGGCACCTACAAGAAGATCAACGACAAGTACTTCCCCTTCAGCGTCTACTGAGCGCCCCCGGCGCCGTTCCGGTTTCGCCCGGAACGGCGCCTGAGACCCGCCGGGCCGAACGCGGAGCGCGCCCCCTTCGATGCTGGACCTTCTACGCCTCATCTCCTTCGGCCCGGATGGCTGGGGAGACGAAATCCTCGCGGGCGCGCTGATGACCATCCAGCTCGCCCTCGTCACGCTGCCGGTCGGCATCGCCATCGGCCTCGTCGTGGCCCTCGCGAAGGATTCACGGTCCGCCGCGCTGCGCGCCGCCGGCAACCTGTTCACCACCGTGTTCCGCGGCCTGCCCGAACTGCTCACGCTGTTCATCGTCTATTATGGCGGGCAGATGCTGCTGACGCGCCTTGCCGGCTATGTCGTCGAGGGCGCCAATATCGAGGTGAACCAGTTCGCCGCCGGCGTGGTGGCGCTGGGCCTCGTGCTCGGCGCCTTCTCCAGCGAGGTGCTGCTGGCCGCCATCCGCGCCGTGCCGCGCGGGCAGAAGGAAGCGGCCGCCGCGCTCGGCCTGTCGCCGTTTCGCATCTTCCGGCTGGTGACGTTCCCCCAGCTCTGGCGCGTCGCGCTGCCCGGCCTGTCCAACAACTGGATGGTGCTGCTGAAGGACACCTCGCTGGTGTCGGTCATCGCCATCTCCGACCTGATGCGCCAGACCGCCATCGCGGTCGGCGTGACCAAGCAGCCCTTCTTCTTCTATCTCGTCGCCTGCCTGATCTACCTGGTGTTTTCCGGCCTATCGAGCGTAGTCTTCGCCCGGCTGGAGGCCCGCGCCTCCCGTGGCTTCAAGCGGATGGGAGGCCATTGATGCAGGCGTTTCTCGATCTCGTCGGCTCGGGCTTCCTGACGCTGATGGGCTTCATCGGCCTCAACAGCGAGCTCATGGGCCGCTACGGGCTGCGCTTCCTCGACGGCGTGTGGGTGACGCTGCAGCTCGTCTTCCTGTCCGTCGGCATCGGCGCGCTGCTCGCCTGGCCGCTGGCGATCGCCCGCATCGAGGGCGGCAAGCTGCTGCGCGGCCTCTCCTTCGGCTATTCCTACTTCTTCCGCGGCACGCCGCTGCTGGCGCAGACCTTCCTCGTCTATTACGGCGCCGGCCAGTTCCGCGAGGGGCTGACGGAGATCGGCCTGTGGTGGTTCTTCCGCGACGCGTTCAACTGCGCGGTGCTGACCTTCACGCTCAACACCGCCGCCTATCAGTCGGAAATCCTGCGCGGCGCCATCCAGAGCCTGCCGGTCGGCCAGATGGAGGGGGCGCAGGCGCTCGGCCTCTCGCGCTTCCTCGCCTATCGCAAGGTGGTCGTGCCACAGGCCTTCGCCATCGGCCTGCGCCCGCTCGGCAACGAGCTGATCCTGATGATAAAGTCGAGCGCCATCGCCTCGGTCATCACCGTCTACGACCTGATGGGCGTGACGCGGCTCGCCTTCTCCCGCTCCTACGACATGGAGGTCTATCTCTGGGCGGCGGCGCTCTATCTCATCATGGTCGAGATCGTCCGCCGCGTGTGGGACGTGCTGGAACGCCGGCTGAACCGCCATCTGCTGGTCTCGCGCTGAGCGGGCGCGCTGGCGGCAGGAAAGGACCGGCAGGGGTTCCATGGTGGTGCATGGCGGCGCGTCCCCGCCCTGTTGATCCCGGTCGCTCGAAGGGCGCGAAGAAGGCTTCGATCTCGGCGAAGCCCATCGCCCGGTCGAGAAAATCGAACTGCCCGTCCCGCAGCATGGCGCGCGCGGTGCGGGCGACGTCGCCATAGGCCAGCCGGGCGAGGCTGGAGCCGATGCTGATGCGCTTCACGCCGGCCTCCGCGAGTTCATCGCGCGTGAAGCGGGCCGCACCGATGCCGATCACCACATTGACCGGCCGGGACACCGCGGCGCAGACGGTGCGGATGGCCTCAAGGCTGGGCAGGCCGGGCGCGTAGAGCACATCGGCCCCGGCCTTCTCGAAGGCGAGGAGGCGGGCGATGGTGTCGTCGAGATGCGGGCGTCCCCAGAGGTAGTTTTCCGCGCGGGCGGTCAGCACGAAATCCGCCGGCAGGCTGTCGCGGGCCTCGGCCGCCGCGGCGATGCGCTCGGTGGCGAGCCCCAGGTCATAGATCGGCGCGGCCGGATCGCCCGTGTGATCCTCCAGCGAGCCGCCCGCCAGCCCGAGCGCCGCAGCGGCGCGGATCGTCTCGGCGCAGCTCTCGGGCGTGTCGCCAAGCCCCTTCTCCAGATCGGCCGACACCGGCAGATCGGTGGCCCCGACCATGACCGCGCAATGATCGAGGAGCATGTGCGGGGTGAGCTTGCCGTCGGCGACGCCCAGAGAGAAGGCCAGCCCCGCGCTGGTCGTGGCGAGAGCAGGATAGCCCAGCGTCGCCATGATGCGCGCGGTGCCGACATCCCACGGATTCGGAATGATGAACGCGCCGGGCGCGTGATGCAGCGCCCGAAAACCCTCGCCCTTGCCGGTCATTTCATGGTCCTCGTTACCTAGGCCGCCACCGTAAGGTACCGCTTCGAACAAACCAAGAACATTTTCGCCGCCAACCGGTCTCGCGCGATCCCGCGCTGTTTTCGGGGGCGCGCCACCCCTCGACAAAAGGCGCAGACGCGCTGCCGTTGCGCTAGCTGAATCCCTGGCGTACCAGTTAAGGCGAAACAGAAAGTCGTGTGTGGAAGCGCGCCAATGCGCTAACCGCGCCGCGAGGAAATCCCACAGGAGAGACAGCATGAAGCGCCGTCAGTTCTTGGCCGCCGCCGGCACCGGTGCGGCTGCCGCGACGACCATCGCCGCCCCCGCCATCGCCCAATCCGCGCCGGAAATCCGCTGGCGCCTCGCCTCCAGCTTCCCGAAGTCGCTCGACACCATCTATGGCGGCGCCGACGTCATGTCGAAGATGGTTTCCGAGCTGACCGACGGCAAGTTCCAGATCCAGGTCTTCGCCGCCGGCGAGATCGTGCCGGGCCTGCAGGTGCTCGACGCCGTGCAGAACAACACCGTCGAGATGTGCCACACCGTCTCGTACTACTTCGTCGGCAAGGATCCGACCTTCGCGGTCGCCGCCTCCGTGCCGTTCGGCCTCAATGCCCGCCAGCAGAACGCCTGGCTGTTCCAGAACGGCGGCAACGAGCTCTTCAACGAGTTCTACAAGAAGTACAACGTCTATGGCCTGCCCTGCGGCAATACCGGCGCGCAGATGGGCGGCTGGTTCGCCCGCGAGATCAAGTCGGTCGCCGACATGAACGGCCTGAAGATGCGCATCGGCGGCATCGCCGGGCAGGTGATGGCCAAGCTCGGCGTGGTGCCGCAGCAGATCGCCGGCGGCGACATCTATCCCGCGCTGGAGAAGGGCACGATCGACGGCGCCGAGTGGATCGGCCCCTATGACGACGAGAAGCTCGGCTTCTACAAGGTCGCCAAGTTCTATTACTATCCCGGCTGGTGGGAAGGCGGCCCGACCATCCACGCCTTCGCCAATCTCGAGAAGTTCAACGAGCTTCCCAAGACCTATCAGGCGGCGCTGCGGGCGGGCGCGACCTATGCCAACACCATCATGCAGGCGCGCTACGACGTGCAGAACCCGCCGGCGATCAAGCGCCTGGTGGCGAACGGCACGCAGCTTCGTCCCTACCCCACGGAGGTCATGGAAGCCTGCCTGAAGGCGACCAACGAACTCTGGGGCGAGATTTCCGCCAAGAACGCCGACTTCAAGAAGGCGATCGACACCATGCAGGCCTTCCGCAACGAAGAGAACCTGTGGTGGCAGGTGGCGGAATACACCTTCGACAGCTTCCAGATCCGCACCCGCCCGCGCAGCTGAGGCGTTCAGCTCCTGACCGACAGGCGATGCCCGGCTTGCCGGGCATCGCGCATTTGTGACGATGCCGGGCATCGTGCATTCGCGACGGGCGTAACCGGGTGGCGGTTGCATCCCCCGGCGGGAAGTGACAGGAAAAGCCGCCATGACACAGCAGTTCCCGAAAGGCGCGGCGCTCGGGCGCCGTGCCCTCCTGCGGGGGGCCGGTCTCGCGACCACCACCGCCGTCACCGCCCTCGCGGCCCCCGCCATTGCCCAGAGCGCGCCGCAGGTGCGCTGGCGCCTCACCTCCAGCGTGCCCAAGGTGCTGGACGCGATCTTCGGCGCCAATGAGCTGGTGTCGAAATATGTGAGCGAGGCGACGGACGGGCGTTTCGTCATCCAGAACTACGCGGCCGGCGAAATCGTGCCGGGGCTGCAGGCGCTCGACGCGGTGCAGAACGGCACCGTCGAGGTCGCGCAGACCCCGCTCTATTATTATCTCGGCAAGGACCCGAGCTTCGCCTGCTTCACCACCGTGCCCTTCGGCCTCAATGCCCGCCAGCAGAACGCCTGGTTCTACCATGGCGGCGGGCGCGAGCTGCAGGACGAGGTGCTGGCGAAATACAATCTCGTCGGCTTCCTCGGCGGCAATACCGGCACCCAGATGGGCGGCTGGTTCCGCAAGGAAGTGAAGGATCTCGCCGACTTCAAGGGGCTGAAATTCCGCATCGGCGGCATTGCCGGGCAGGTGGTCGCCAAGCTCGGCGTGGTGCCGCAGCAGATCGCGCCGGGCGACATCTATGCCGCGCTGGAAAAGGGCACGATCGACGCCTGCGAATGGGTCGGTCCCTATGACGACGAGAAGCTCGGCTTCGTGAAGGTGGCGCCCTATTACTACTATCCGGGCTGGTGGGATGGCGGGCCGACGATGAACGTCATCGTCAACCGGACCAAGTGGAACGAGCTGCCCAAGGCCTATCAGGCGATCTTCGAGGCGGCGACCGCCTACGCCAATGCCGACATGCTGGCGAAATACGACGCGCGCAACCCGGCGGCGCTGCGGCGGCTGGTGGCGGCGGGCGCGCAGCTCAAGCCCTTCCCGCAGAGCTTCATCGACGCCTCCTACACCGCCGCCAACGAGCTCTACGCCGAGATCGGCGCCAAGAATGCCGGCTTCAAGAAGATCATGGATGCGCTCCTCGCCTTCCGCAACGAGGAGTATCTGTGGTGGCAGGTCGGCGAATATCCCTATGACGGCTACATGATCCGCGCCCGCGCGCGCGGCTAGGCACGCGCCGAGAAACGCACAGGAACCGCCATGACGACCCCGACTTCCCGCCGCCGCCTGCTTCAGGGCGCGGGGCTTGCCGCCGCCGCCTCCACGCTCGCCGCGCCGGCCATCGCGCAGAGCGCGCCGCCGATCCGCTGGCGCCTGACCTCCAGCTACCCCAAGACGCTGGACACCATCTTCGGCGCCTCGCTGCTGCTGTCGAAATATGTCCGCGAGGCGAGCGACGGGCGCTTCACCATCGACGTGTTCGCCGCCGGCGAGATCGTGCCGGGCCTGCAGGCCTTCGACGCGGTGCAGAACCGCACGGTCGAGATGACGCAGACCGCGCTGTACTACTACATCGGCAAGAACCCGGCCTTCGCGCCCTTCACCACGCTGCCCTTCGGGCTGAACGCGCGGATGCAGACGGCGTGGCTCTACCATGGCGGCGGCACCGAGCTGCAGAACGCCTTCCTCGCCAAATCGAACGTCATCGGCTTCGCCGGCGGCAACACCGGGGCGCAGATGGGCGGCTGGTTCCGCAAGGAGATCAAGACCGTCGGCGACCTGAAGGGCCTGAAGATGCGCCTGCCGGGCCTTGCCGGGCAGGTGCTCTCGCGGCTCGGCCTCGTGCCGCAGAACCTCGCCGGGGGCGACATCTACCCGGCGCTGGAGAAGGGCACGATCGACGCCGCCGAGTTCGTCGGGCCGGTGGACGACGAGAAGCTCGGCTTCAACCGCGTGGCGCCCTATTACTACTATCCCGGCTGGTGGGAGGGGGGCCCGACCATCCATTTCATCGCCAATCTCGCGGCTTGGAACGAGCTGCCGCGCGCTTATCAGGCGATCTTCGAGGCGGCCTCCGCCTATGCCAATGCCGACATGCTGGCGAAATACGACGCGCGCAACCCGGCGGCGCTGCGGCGGCTGGTGGCGGGCGGCGCGCAGCTGCGGGCCTTCCCGACCGACATCATGGACGCCGCCTACAAGGAGAACATCGCGCTGATGGGCGAGATCTCCGCGAAGAACGAGGACTTCAAGAAGATTTACGAATCGATGCTCGCCTTCCGCAACGAGGAGTACCTGTGGTGGCAGGTGGGCGAGTATCCCTATGACGGCTACATGATCCGCGCCCGCGCGCGGGGCTGATCGCTCGCGCCGCAGATGAGACGGGCCGCCCTTGAAGCGGCCCGTTTTCGTTTTGAGGTGCTCAGGCGGCCGGTGTTCAGGCGGCTTTGCGCGGCTCCTCGGCCACCGGATCGCGCACGATGGCGGGTGTAGTGACGCGCGGGGCCGGGCGGTGCTGGCTCATGGAGAACAGCCCGGCGGCCATGATGATCGCCATGCCGATGAGCGAAACCAGATCCGGCATGGCGTGGAAGACGACGGCGGAAATGCCGACCGAGGACACCACCGCCGCGTAGCGGAAGGGGGCGATGGCGGCCGGATCATTGCCGCGGAAGGCGGCGATGGTGAGCATATGCCCGCCGATGAGCGAGAGGCTGCCGGCCAGCAGATAGGCCAGCGTGGTCAGGTCGAGCGCCTGCCACTGTTCCACCGAACTCCCCGCGAAGCCGATGAGCATGCCCATGCCGGCGGTGGCGAAGGTGACGACGAGGGTCGGCACATGCGCGCCGATGCGCCCCGTGACGAAGTCCCGCACGGCGATCAGCAGGGCGCAGGCGAGCGGCAGCAGCGCCATCGGATCGAAAGCGGACGTGCCGGGCTTGACGATGAGCGTGACGCCGACGAAGCCGACGCCGACCGCGACCCATTCCAGCGGCCGGATGCGCGAGCCGAACAGCAGCACCGCCGCCGCCATGGTGGCGAGCGGCGCCACCTGGATGATGGCGGTGGCGTCCGCGAGCGACATGGTGACGATGGCGGTGATGAACAGCACCGCGACCATGGCTTCCAGAACGCCGCGCAGCAGCACGCGCAGATCGACGACATAGCGCAGCATCGCGGTCTCGCGCTTCCACGCCATGATGGCGATCAGCAGGCTGATCGCCATCGCCCCGCGCAAGGCGAGGATCTGCGAGGGCGGGATGTGCGCCAGCGCGAGCTTGGAGAACGCGTCATTGGCGGCGAAAACGCAGGAGCCCGCGATCATCAGCAGGATGCCGCGGCGCAGAAGGGTCGAGGGGTGCATGGAAACGCGAAAGCCGGGGGAGGTGGGGGCGCATAAAGGCTCGCCGATCACGTCAGAATAAAGACGGGACCTTACGCAAAACTGTCTCGGGCTGCGCTGCCCCCGCGGATCAGCTCAGCATTCCTCGCATGCCGCGGTCTCCCGCTCCCGCACCAGCCCGCCATCGCGCCGTTCCAGCGCCTGCGAGACCATGCACAGGCCGAGGGCCCCCACCGCGAGCGCGGCGCTGACCCAGGGCAGGTCGGCATAACCGATGCCGACGGTGATGGCGCCGCCGCCGATCCACGCGCCGGCGGCGTTGCCCAGGTTGAAGGCGCCCTGGTTGAGCGTCGAGGCGAGGTTGGGCGCGCCCAGCGCCGCATCCACCACGCGGGTCTGGATCGGCGGCACCACGGCGAAAACGAGTATGCCCCAGACGAAGACCGTGGCGATGGCGGCGACCGCGGAGGCGCTGGTGAACACCAGGGCGACCATCACCACGGCAAGGCCGATAAAGGTCGCCATCAGCGAGGGCATGAGGCGCCAGTCCGCCAGGCGCCCGCCGAGGATGTTGCCGATGGTGATGCCGACGCCGAAAAGCAGCAGCACGTAGGTGACGGTGTGCGGGGTCAGGCCCGTCACCTCGCGCAGCAGCGGCGCGATATAGGTGAAGACGGTGAACAGGCTGGCCGAGGCGAGCACGCTCATCAGCATGGTCAGCACCACCTGCGGGCGCTTCAGCACGGCGAATTCCTTGATGATGTTGCCGGCGGAATGGGGAATGTCGCGCGGCACCCACAGCGCGATGGCGCTGACGGCGAGGATGCCGATGAGCACCACCGCCCAGAAGGTCGACCGCCATCCCCACGCCTGGCCGAGCGCGGTGCCGAGCGGCACGCCGAGCACATTGGCAAGCGTCAGCCCGGCGAACATCAGCGCGATGGCGCTGGCGCGCTGGTTCACCGGCACGAGGCTCGCCGCCACCACCGCGCCGATGCCGAAGAAGGCGCCGTGGCAGAAGGCGGTGACGACGCGGGCGCCCATCAGGAACCAGTAATCCGGCGCGACGGCGCACAGAAAATTGCCGAGCACGAACATGCTGGCGAGGCCCATCAGCGTTGCCTTGCGGGGCAGCGAATTGGTGATGACCGCCACGATGGGCGCGCCGACGACGACGCCCAGCGCATAGCCCGTCACCAAGAGGCCCGCCGCCGGGATGGAGACGCCGAGATCGGCGGCCACTTCGGGCAGCAGCCCCATGATGACGAATTCGGTGGTGCCAATGCCGAAGGAAGCCATGGCCAGGGCCAACAGCGGTAGCTGCATGGTCGATCACGCCCGGAAGAGAGAATCAGGAGGAAGCTTGGTAGCGCCGCGCATGCCGGAGAGCTATGCACATCCTGTTGCGATGCAGCAATATGCGGTGGAGCAAGGCACCCATGCGCGCGTGAGCGGCGGCGGCCGGGCTGCCGCAGATCGCTCTAGATATGCAGCGGCAAGGTGTGGCGCCGCAAGGTGTGGCGCCCGAAGAGGCGGCTCAGCCGCCGGTGACGCTCATGTGCCGGCGCAGCGCCGGCGGGCGGCCGGGGCGGTCGATCACGAAATCATGGCCCTTGGGCTTGCGGAAAATCGCGTCGTCGAGGGCCGCGTGCAGCTTTTCATCGCTTTCGGACGCGCGCAGCGGCGCCCGCAGATCCGCCGCGTCGTCCTGGCCGAGGCACATATAGAGCGTGCCGGTGCAGGTGACGCGCACGCGGTTGCAGCCTTCGCAGAAATTATGCGTCAGCGGCGTGATGAAGCCGAGCCGGCCGCCCGTCTCCTTGATCGACACATAGCGCGCGGGGCCGCCGGTGCGGAAGGGAATGTCCTCCAGCGTCCAGCGCTCGGCGAGGCGGGCGCGCACGGTGGAGAGCGGCAGATACTGGTCGATGCGCTCGGCCCCGGTCTCGCCCAGCGGCATGACCTCGATGAGCGACAGGTCCATGCCGCGGCCATGCGCCCACTCGACGAGCGCGGGGATTTCCGCCTCGTTCTCACCGGCCAGCGCCACGGCGTTGAGCTTCACATGGATTCCGGCGTTCTGCGCGGCGTCGATGCCCGCGAGCACCTTGGAAAGGTCGCCCCAGCGGGTGAGGGCGCGGAAGCGCTGCGGATCCAGCGTGTCCAGCGAGACATTGATGCGCTTGACGCCGCAGGCCGCGAGTTCGCCGGCGAAGCGGGCGAGCTGCGAGCCGTTGGTGGTGAGCGTCAACTCCTCCAGCGCGCCCGAATCGAGATGGCGCGAGAGCGAGCGGAACAGCGTCATCACGTCCCGCCGGACCAGCGGTTCGCCGCCGGTGAGCCGCAACTTCCTTACCCCGCGCGCCACGAAGGCCGAGCAGAGGCGGTCCAGCTCCTCCAGCGTCAGCAATTCGGGCTTGGGCAGGAAGGTCATGTGCTCCGCCATGCAGTACACACAGCGGAAGTCGCAGCGGTCGGTGACGGAAACGCGCAGATAGGTGACGGCGCGACCGAACGTGTCGACGAGCGGGGCGCGCGGCGCCTCCCGCTGGAACTTGTCGATGAGGGCTTCCCGATGGTCCACGCGTCACTCCCGCGGCGCCACCCTTGTCTTTTGCTAAGTGGCGCCAGTTCCAATCGTTTCTAAACGCTCGCCGGGCGGGTGCCAAGGCGCCGAACCCTATGGGGCGATTGCCGCCGTCACTTGACGGTCCTCATCGCGGTCACTTGCCGGTGAGGTCTTCCCGGTCCGCCCGCCGCGCCGGAGCTCTCTCGTTCCGGCAACGCCTTGGCGAGCGGCCCGCCCGCCTCTATGTGGGGGACGCACGCGCGCGAACAAGCAAGGGGAGACGCCATGACCGATGCCTGGCCGACGGAGATCAAGGTTCACAAGGACAAGAGCGCCCTGACCATCGCCTTCGAGGACGGCGCCAATTTCACGCTCAGCGCGGAATATCTGCGGGTGGAAAGCCCCTCGGCGGAAGTGCAGGGCCATTCGCCGGCCGACCGGCAGCTCGTCTCCGGCAAGCGCGAGGTGCGGCTCCAGGAGGTGATCCCGGTCGGCAATTACGCGGTGCGGCTGATCTTCGACGACGGCCACTCGACCGGCATCTACACCTGGGACACGTTCCACCAGCTCGGCCGCGAACATGAGACGCGCTGGACGCGCTATCTGCAGGAACTCGCCGCCAAGAACCTGTCCCGCGACCTGCCGGGAACGGTGCGGCGGCATTGATCGGTCGATGCCGTCATCCCGGCCGGAGGCGAAGCCGGAGAGCCGGGATCGCCCTCCGTTCCCGCGACGATCCCGGATCGGCCTGCGGCCGTCCGGGATGACATCAAGGCCGCGTCAGTTCAGGACGACCACCTTGGTGCCGACATTCACCCGGCTGTAGAGGTCGGCGACGTCGTCATTGGTCATGCGGAAGCAGCCCGAGGACACCGCCTGCCCGATCGTCTCCGGCTCGTTGGAGCCGTGGATGCGGTAGAGCGAGGAGCCCAGATACATGGCGCGCGCGCCGAGCGGGTTGTCGATGCCGCCGGGCATGTAGCGCGGCAGGTCGGGGCGGCGCTTCAGCATCTGCGGCGGCGGGGTCCAGCCCGGCCATTCGGCCTTGCGGGTGATGGTCTTCACGCCCGACCAGCGGAAGCCGTCGCGGCCGACGCCGATGCCGTATTTCAGCGCCGTGCCGTCGGACTGCACGAGATAGAGCCGGCGCTCGGCGGTGTTCACCACGATGGTGCCGGGACCATAGGGGCCCTCATAGCGCACCGTGGTGCGGCGGATGGGCGAGCCGCCATAACCGCTTTTCGGGCCGATGCCGAAATCATACGGCTTGGGAAACACATTGGTGAGCGCCAGGGTCTGCGCCGAGACCGGCGCGGCCCCCATCCAGCCCAGCGTGGCGACCAGTGCCGCCGCGGCCCAGTTCCTCATTCGCATCCTGCCCTCACAACTCTCGTCGCGCCGGCGTGCCGCGCCGGCCTTGCCCGATTGTTGCCGCATCGGCAGCGATCCGTCGATGGCTCGACCCTCGACTTCGCGCCGCGCGATGCCGGATTGCCCGTTCCGGAGGGCGGGGGAGGTTGCTTTGTCGGCGGCTATGGCGCGGCGGCCACACCTGCCGGCTTCGCCTTGGCGGGCTTGGCGCTCGCCTTGTCGTCGCGGCGCAGCTGAGCAACGTCATGCTGGAGGACCAGGCCGCGGATGACCGGATGATCCCAGACGCTGCCGCCGGCCGGGGCCGCGAGCGGCGCGGGCGGGACGGGCAGCGCGTCGAGCAGCGCGTCCGCGTCGTTGAGGCCGATGGGCCGCCAGTGCGCGTCGATGTCGGCCATCAGCCCCGCCCAGTCCGTCGCCTTCGCGCGCGGCTGGCCATAGGCGCGCAGCGTCTCGCGCCCCATGCCGCGATAAAGGTCGACGATGCGCAGATCCACATGGCCGTCCGGATCGAGAGCGAGATCGATCGGGCCCGGCGTGTCGCCCTGGGGCGAGAAATAAAGGCAGGGAATGCCGTAGCTCTCGGCGATCACCATGCCGTGGAGGCTCGTGGAGACGATGCGCTCGCAGGCGCGGATTTCATCGATCTTGTCGCGCACGCCATCGATCGAGATCGGCGTGACGGTGGTGATGAGGTGCACGTCGTCGGCGAAGTCGGCCGGCACGACATAGCGCGCATCCGCCGCGTGCGGGTGGGCCTCATAGTCGCGGTCGGCGAGCTCGGACAGATGGAGAATGCAGCCGAGCTTCCATTTCTTGGCGACGGGCGCGGCGTGGAATCGCGGCAGCAGCCAGACCGGGTCGCCATAGATGCCGCTGCCGGCGGCGCCGGCGTTCAGCAGGCGCTCGGAGACCGGCCCGCGCGTCGCGCGCACATGGAAGCGGCTGTCCGGTGAGGGGATGAAGGGCTGGCGCTCGTCGGCGCCCTTGCCGGGGTTGAGCCAGTTCGAGCAGCCCGTGCCCCAGAAGTAGACGTCGCCGCCGGAGAAGCCGTGGCCGATGGTGCCGACGGCGGCCATGCGGGGGGAGGTCGACTTGGTCGGCACGCGGTGGACCGGCAGCCCGCTCGCCAGCGAGACCATGATCGGGCTCAGGGCATCGCCAAAATTGAGATAATTCATCTGCATCGTCGAGCCGGCCCATCCCAGTGGAATGCTACCGGTCTCGCGCGCAATCTCCTCGATCAGTCCACGCATGGAACCTCCAGCGGTTGTTCGCAGTTGATGCGCGACTGTGCGACTACTTTGGGGGATGGGGCAATGCGTAGCGCAATACCATAGAGACAGGGTTCCCCTCGCGGGAATACAACCCGTGCGTGGGGTGCTGCGGCGCAGCATCCGAGGCAGGGATTCGGGCGCTGCGTTGGCCGGTTAAAGAACCCTTTACGCAGCGATTGCCTGAATAGTAGTCACTGTAGTAGTTTTAAGCATTATTATACCGCTATACGGTATCATGATGCTATTTTAACTCAGATAGCTACGTAATGTGACTGTAATAGAACTGTCTAGCTGTGCTTTCTGTGCACTAGTTGAGGCACTATACGGCTGCTAGGCTTGCTCCAGTATCGTCATTCTGAGGGGTCTCCCGATGCGTAAGATTTCACTCTCCGCGGTTGCAGTGGTGCTCATGGGCGGTTCCGCCTTCGCCGCCGATCTTCCTGTCAAGGCGGCGGCCCCCGCCTATGTGGCGGCCGTTCCTGTCTTCACCTGGCAGGGCTTCTATCTCGGCGCCAATGCCGGCTATGGCTGGGGCAGCTCGGACTTCGACAACGGCTTCGAACTGGGTGGCCAGGACGGCGGCATCGTCGGCGGTCAGATCGGTTATAACTGGCAGTGGGACAATGTGGTGTTCGGTGTCGAAGCCGACCTGCAGTATGCCGATCTGAGCACTGGTTATAACTTCGCGAGCGGCGGCTCGATCACCACCAACCTCGACTATTTCGGCACCGTGCGCGCCCGCCTCGGCTATGCCTTCGACATGTTCCTGCCCTATGTCACCGGCGGTCTCGCCTACGGCAAGAACAAGGTCGATTTCAACTATCTGACCGGCCCGGCTTCGGACAGCAACACCCATGTCGGCTACACGGTCGGCGCTGGCGCGGAATACGCCTTCTCGTCGAACTGGAGCGCCAAGGTCGAATATCTGTGGACCGACCTCGGCAGCGAGGAATATCGCGGCCGCGACGTGGACGTCTCCTTCAGCACCGTCCGCGCCGGCATCAACTACCGCTTCTGATCGGTCTCAACGGACCGGCCTATCGGCCGGTCTTCCGACCTGACGACCAACTCGCCCGGATGGCCCGCACCCCGCGGACTGTCCGGGCGATTTGTTTTGGGAAACCGCCGCGCGGGCACGCGGGACGCGGCGGCGGCCCGGCGATCCTGGGCGCGGTCCGGCCCCGGCCGGGCCCGAGAAGGTAGATCCAACCGCCAGGACGAAGGGACGGTTGGACGGAAGTTTGGGTCAACGTCAGCTCCGGCGAGATGGCTTGCGATCAGACCAGAGGAGGATTGAGACGTGCGAACCCCGCCTGCTGGCGATAGGGCGTGTGGGGATAGGGTGGCAGCACGTCGCTGGCCGCATCCAGAGCCGCCATCTGCTCGCGCGTGAGGGCCCAACCGACGGCGCCGAGGTTCTGGCGCAGCTGTTCCTCGTTGCGGGCACCGATGATGACGGACGACACCGTGGGACGCTGCAACAGCCAGTTGATGGCGATCTGCGGCACGGTCCTCCCGGTTTCCTCGGCGATGGCATCGAGAGCATCGACGACACGGTAGAGATGCTCGTCCTCGACAGGCGGTGCGAACATGGCGGTCTCGTGCAGGCGGCTGCCCGCGGGAATGGGCGCGCCGCGCCGGATCTTCCCCGTGAGCCGGCCCCAGCCCAGCGGGCTCCACACCAGCGCCCCGACGCCCTGGTCCGCACCGAGCGGCATCAGGTCGGCCTCATAGGCGCGGCCGATCAGGGAGTAATAGACCTGATGAGCGACGTAGCGAGGGCGCCCATCGCGATCCGCGGCAGCCAGCGATTTCATCAGTTGCCAGCCGGGATAGTTGGAGACGCCAGTGTATCGGACCTTGCCTGCCGCGACGAGGATTTCAAGCGTGCCAAGCAGTTCCTCGACGGGCGTCGAGGCATCGAAAGCGTGCAGTTGCAGCAGGTCGATGTAATCCGTGCCGAGCCGGCGCAGGGCCGCCTCGACCTGCCGGATCAGGCGGCTGCGCGACACGCCCCAGTCGGCCGGGCCGTCGCCGGTCGGCAAACCGGTCTTGGTCGAGATCAACACGGCGTCGCGCCGTCCCCGTACGGCTTCGCCCAGTACCCGTTCGGAGGCACCGTCGGAATAGACGTCGGCGCTGTCGAACAGGTTGACGCCCGATTCCAGGCAGATGTCGACCAGCCGGCGCGCTTCATCGACATCGCTGCGACCCCATGCGCTGAACAGCGGCCCGGTGCCGCCGAACGTCCCGGTACCGAAACCGAGAACGGGAACCCGCAGCCCAGACGATCCCAACTGGCGATATTCCACGCAAGCCTCCATGAACGACGATGATCTGTCGACGCAAAGATGGACGGCATTCCTTCCAGCGAATAGGCTGATGAGAGGCCAAGGATTTTTGATCTGGACGCAAAGATGGGGCTGGATGGTACGGATCGCGCCCGCGAGCTGGAAGTTTTCTCCGCGATCGCGCGCACCGGCAGCTTCTCCGCCGGCGGCCGCGCGCTGGGCCTGACGCCCTCGGCGGTGAGCCGGACGGTCGACCGGATCGAGGCGCGCCTCGGCGTCAGGCTGTTGATCCGCACGACGCGCGCGCTCACGCTCACCATGGAGGGACAAAGCTATCTCGCGGCCGCCCGGCGGATCCTGGCGGACATCGACGAGGCCGAGCGCATCATCGCGGACCAGGGGGCGCCGCGCGGGCGGCTACGGGTGAGCGCCGGCTTTTCTCATGGCCGGCTCTGCGTGGTGCCGTTGCTCGGCGACTTCACCCGCCTCTACCCCCACATCCTGCTCGACATCAGCCTGACCGACACGGTCGTCGACGTGGCCGCGGGACAAGCGGATGTGGCGATCCGGTTCGGGCCGCTGGCCGACAGTGCGCTGACCGCGCGGCGGATCGGCGAGACCGGCCGCACCATTGTGGCGTCACCCGACTATCTTGCGCGGCACGGCACGCCGCAGGTTCCGGAAGACCTGCTCGGCCATAACTGCCTGAACTTCAACTTCCGCCGCGCCGAGCCGGTATGGCCCTTTCGCCGCGAGGGGCGCGACTATGCGCTGACAGTCACCGGGAATATCGAGGCCAATAATGGCGAGACGCTGGGCCAGCTTGCGGTGGATGGGGTCGGCATTACCCGCGTCGGCACGTTCCGCATCATCGACGATGTGACGGCGGGCCGGCTGGTGCCGATCCTCGAGGCGTTCAACCCCGGCGATGTGGAGCCGATCCATGCCGTCTTCATGGGCGGCGCCAACATGCCCGCACGCGTGCGCGTCTTCGTGGACTTTCTGGCGGACCGCCTGCGCTGACGTCATCCAACGAATCGCGCTCGATCCACGACGCGAAGCAAACCACCGCGGGGGCGGGCATTTCCGTCACCGAATCTGTCACAGAGAAATCGTCGCGGGCCGCAAGTCTTTGAAAAAAATGGTGGGCGATGCAGGGATTGAACCTGCGACCCCTCCCGTGTGAAGGGAGTGCTCTCCCGCTGAGCTAATCGCCCGTCGGACCCGCTGGATATTCCGCGGGCCGTCCGTCGTGTGCGGCGGGGGGATTTAGTGTGCCGGGGTCGCGGGTGTCAAGCGCTCTCGTCCCGCCACCCCCGGCGAATTAGCCGCGAGACAGAAGCTGGGCGACGGTGGCGGGCAGGAGATCGTAATGCTCGATCAGCACGTCGCCGCCAAGTTCCGCCGCCGGCGTCTCCGTGTAGCCGAAGGGCACGACGATGCAGGGCACGCGGGCATTCTTGGCCGTGAGAACGTCGGTCATGCTGTCGCCGACCATGATGGCGCGCCCTGCCGTGCCGCCGGCACGCTCGATGGTGCCGATGAGATGCCCCGCGTCGGGCTTGTAGACCGGGAAGGTGTCGGCGCCGGCGATGACGGCGAAGCGGTCGGTCATGCCCAGCCGGTCGAGCAGCAGGCGCGAAAGATATTCCAGCTTGTTGGTGCACACGGCGAGCGTATGCCCCTGGGCCGCAAGCGTATCCAGCGCGTCCAGCAGGCCGGGGAAGGGGCGCGAGGAATCGGCGATATGCGCGGCGTAATGCTCCAGGAAGAGGTCATAGAGCTGGTCGAATCGCGCCGCATCGACGCTCATCCCGGCGGCGGTGAGGCCGCGATTGACGAGCGCGCGCGCGCCGGCGCCGATCATCTTGCGGGTCTCCTCGCGCGGCAGCGGCGGCGCGCCGGCCTGGGCGAGCACGACGTCCAGCGTGTCGAGCAGATCCGGGGCGGTGTCGACGAGGGTGCCGTCGAGATCGAAGGCGATGACGGCGGGACGGTCTGTGGAAAGAGGCATGGTCGCTCCGTTGGGCATAAGTGGACGGGGGCGCCCGCCGCCGCGAGACGGAGCCTGCCGCTCATGCCTACAATCCTGCCGCTTTTCCTGTCCAGCGTGCCGCGTCCATCGGGCGCACGGCCCGGCGGGACGGGAGCCATGACGGGCCTTGCTGGAGTGCTTGCCGATGAAGACGTTCCGATCCACCCGGCCGATGCGGGGTCTCGCGCTCGGCGCCGCGCTGATTCTCGGGGGAGCGACGGGCGCCGGCGCCCAGACGAGTGCGCCGCCGGCCGGCGCCGGGGCGCCGTCGGCTCCGCAGAGCGCCACGCAATCCGGCGCCACGCAACCCGGTGCTTCCCAACCCGGCGCAGCGACCCCGGCGGGCGCGACTTCTCCGGGCGCGACTCTTGCGGGCGGAACCGGTCCCTTCGTCTTCGGCTCGCCACCCTCGGCGCAGGCGAACCGCATCTATTCGGTGAATGTGCGCACCGGCGAGGTGAGCGCCTGCCAGTTCGAGCGGCCCGAGGGCAGCGTCGTCGGCGTCACCAAGTGCTTCCCGCGCGATGCCAGCGCCGCGGCCGGTCCGGCGGGCACCTATGACATGGTGACGACGCGCTATTCCGGCGAAACCGGCATCTTCCGGGTCAATGCCCAGACCGGGGAGATGAGCGTGTGCTATGTGCGCGACATGCCCAAGGAGGGCGGCGGCACGGAGCCCGCCGTGGTGTGTACCGCCCCGGCGCGCTGAGGCGGCGTGCTGCCGCGCTTGCGACGCGCGGGAGGGCTTGCGGCGCATGGGAAGGCTGCCACGCATGGGAAGGCTTGCCGCAGGCGCGTTTCGGCGTTACCCACGCGGGTAAAATCGACGGTTTCCAACTATCCGTTCCGCCTGCCCACCGTCCGCGCCTTTCACCGACCCGAAAAGACCGCCATGACCGACGCGAAACTGTCCGACGCGAACCTGTCTGACGCTGCCCTCTCGCCGGCCGAGGCCCTCAAGCGCCAGGCCGCCGCCCGCGCGCTCGACTATGTGCGCTCCGGCATGAAGCTCGGCCTCGGCACGGGCTCGACCGCCCGGCATTTCGTCGAGCTTCTTGCGGAGAAAATGCAGCAGGGGCTGGAAGTGGTCGGCGTGCCCACATCCGAGGGGACGAAGGCGCAGGCCGAAAGCCTCGGCGTGCCGGTGGCGACGCTGGACGAGCACCCGGTGCTCGATCTGTGCATCGACGGCGCGGACGAGGTCGGGCCGGATCTCGTGCTGGTGAAGGGCGGCGGCGGCGCGCTGCTGCGCGAAAAGATCGTCGCCTCGGCGGCGCGCGAGATGATCGTCATCGCCGATGCCTCGAAGAAGGTGGAGCAGCTCGGCGCGTTCCCGCTGCCGATCGAGGTGGTGGATTTCGGTGTCGCCGCGACCCGCCGGGCCATCGACCGCGCCGCCAAGGCGGCCGGCTGCCATGGGCTGCTGACGCTGCGCCGCGGCGCGGACGGCCATGTTTTCGTCACGGATCAGGGACACGTCATTCTCGACGCGGCCTATGGCGTCATTCCCGATCCCGCCGCGCTGGCGCTGAATCTCGCGCAGGTGCCGGGGGTGGTGGAGCACGGGCTATTCATCAAACTGGCGAGCCGCGTCATTCTCGCGGGCGCCGACGGCGTGACGGTCATCGACCGCGCGTAAGACAGGTCTTCAGGGAGATAAGCATGCCGGTTGCTATGGGACGTGACGGAAAGCGCCTGATCGGCGCCGGGCTCGCGGCGCTGGTTCTGGCGACGGCGCCGGCGCTCGCCCAGCAGCAGCCCGCCCCGTTCACCATGAGCCAGGCGGGCACCACGCCGGCCAAGGCGCCCGAGCCGAGTGCCGCCCAGCTCAAGCTCGCCAACGAGCTTCTGGTCGCCAATGGCGAGGCTTCCAGCTTCGATGCGCTGATCCCCGGCATCATCGAGCAGGCCGCCGGCAGCTTCGTGCAGGCGAACCCGGATCTGATCCGCGATCTGCGCGACGTCGCCAAGCAGCTCGTGCCGGAATATGAGAAGCGCCGCTCCGAGATCGTCCAGATCCTCGCGCGCACCTATGCCCAGCAGTTTTCCGAGGCCGAACTCACCGAACTTCTGACCTTCTACCGCTCGGCGGTGGGCAAGAAGCTGGTGGAGCGTCGCCAGCAGCTGCTGGACGACGGCCTGCGCGGCATCCAGGCCTGGAGCGCGAAGTTCTCCAAGGAAATGGAAGCCCGCGTGCGCGACGAGATGAAGAAGCGCGGCTTCACCATCTGAGCCGCCGGCCGCCGCAACATCGGCTCCGCTATGAAAATGCCCGGCTCGCGCCGGGCATTTTGCTTTTCACCGCGGCGTGGCGGCGCGGGTCAATCCTCGTCGCCGCCGACGGGCGCCTTGCGGCCGGTGAGGAGATAGAACAGCAGCGGCCCGACCAGCGCCAGAATGGCAAGCGCGTAGAGCGTGATCGCGATGGGCGACTGGAACAGCACCAGCGGGTCGCCGACGCTGATGGCGAGCGCCCGCCGCAATTGCTGCTCGGCGAGCGGGCCCAGGATCAGGCCGACCACCACCGGCGCGATCGGGTAGTCGTAGCGCCGCAGCACATAGCCGAGCAGGCCGAAGACCAGCAGCATGGCCAGCTCCACCAGCGACGGGTTGGCGCCGAGCGTGCCGAGCGTGGCGAAGACCAGGATGCCGCCATAGAGCCAGGGGCGCGGAATGGCGAGCAGGCGCACCCACAGCCCCACCAGCGGCAGGTTGAGGATGAGCAGCATGATGTTGGCGATGAACAGCGAGGCGATGAGGCCCCAGACGAGATCCGGCGCCGTGGCGAACAGCAGCGGGCCGGGATTGAGGCCATATTGCTGGAAGCCGGCCAGCATGATCGCCGCCGTCGCCGAGGTCGGCAGGCCAAGGGTGAGCAGCGGCACCAGCACGCCGGCCGCCGCCGCGTTGTTGGCGGCTTCCGGCCCGGCGACGCCTTCGATGGCGCCGTTGCCGAACTCGTCCGGCTTGCGGCACAGCCGCTTCTCCAGCGCATAGGACAGAAAGGTCGGGATTTCCGCGCCGCCCGCCGGCATGGCGCCGATCGGGAAGCCGAGGAACGTGCCGCGCAGCCAGGGCTTCCAGGAGCGCCTCCAGTCCTCCTTGTTCATGAACACCGAGCCCTTCACCGGCTCGATCACCTCCTCGGCGCGGGAGCCGGCGGCGACCACGGAGAGCGTCTCGCCGATGGCGAACAGCGCGACGGCGAGCGTCGTCACCTCGACGCCGTCCAGAAGGTCCGGGACGCCGAAGGAAAGGCGGGCCTGGCCGCTCTGCAGATCGATGCCGATCAGGCCGAGCGAGAGGCCGATGAACAGGCTGGTGAGGCCGCGCGTCACCGACGAGCCGAAGGCGGCCGACACGGTGGTGAAGGCCAGAACCATCAGCGCGAAATAGTCCTCCGGGCCGAAGGAGATGGCGATGTCCACGACCGTCGGCGCGATCAGCGCGAGGCCGACGGTGGCGATGGTGCCCGCGACGAAGGAGCCGATGGCGGCGGTGGCGAGCGCCGGGCCGCCGCGGCCGGCGCGGGCCATCTTGTTGCCTTCCAGCGCCGTGACGATGGAGGAGCTTTCGCCGGGCGTGTTCAGCAGGATGGAGGCGGTGGAGCCGCCATACATGCCGCCATAATAGATGCCCGCGAACATGATGAGCGAGCCGGCCGGGTCGAGCTTGAAGGTGATCGGCAACAGCAGCGCCACGGTAAGCGCCGGGCCGATGCCGGGGAGCACGCCGACGGCGGTGCCGAGCATAACGCCGATGAAGGCGAAGAGCAGGTTCATCGGCTGCAGGGCGACGATGAGGCCCTGATAGAGAGCGGCAAACGTGTCCATTATCGCCTGTCCTCAGATCAGCCGTTCGAGGGGGCCGGCGGGCAGCGACAGCTGCAGGCCCTTGGCGAATATGACGTAGATCACGAAGCACATCAGCGTGCCGGCGATCAGGTGACCCCAGAGCGGGCCCCTGCCGAATCCCTTGGCGGTGGCGGCGAACAGCCAGCCGGTGGCGATGGAGAAGCCGAGGAAGGGGAGGAGCACGATCTGGCCGATGAGGCCGGCGAGCACCCAGGCCATCGGGCCGAGTTCGTCGCGCGGTCGCTCCTGCGCGCCCTCGCGGATCGCCTCGATGGCGGTGGCGACCGAGAGGATGGCGAGCCCGGCCGCGATGATGGTCGGGAAGGCCGCCGGGCCCACCGCCGAGAAAGCGTTGACGCTGGAGAGCCGCCAGGCGTCCCAGCCGACCACGAACGCCAGCATGGCGAGCCCGAAGGCGATGACGAAGCCGGCCTTGTCGGGCCGTCTGGATGAGATGGGCGTGTCGCTCATGGAAGTTTCCCCGGCCAGAGCGCATCGGCATCCCGCAGGAACACCGACGCACTCTCTTGGTGATTGCTGGCGCGTTTCCGGTTCGTCCGTCGTTCGGATAGTGCTGCCGAACGACGCTCCCCCGAGGCCGGGCGGCCTCGGGGGAGCTTGTCGTGATGCCGGTGCCGCACAGTCCTTGCTGCGCGGGGCCGACTTACTGCGCGAGGCCGATGTCCTTTAGGATCGCCTGGGTGGCGGCGATGTCCTTGGCGAGCTGGGCGTCGAACGCCTCGCCGGCGAGATAGGTGTTGACCCAACCCTTCTGGGCGAGAAGGTCGGCCCACGCCTTCGACTTCACCATCTTGTCGATGGCGGCCGAGATTTCCGCCTTCTGCTCGGGCGTGATGCCCGGAGCCGCGGCGACCATGCGCCAGTTCTGGATCTCGACGTTCACGCCGGATTCCTTGAAGGTGGGCACGTCCTTGGCCTCAGCCAGACGCTCGGGGCTGGAGACGCCGAGGATGCGCAGCTTGCCGGCCTTGGCCTGCGCGTCGAACTCGGAGAGGCTGGAAATGCCGACCGTGACCTTGCCGCCGAGGATTGACGCGAGCGATTCGCCGCCGCCCGAGAAGGCGATGTAGTTAATCTTGGTCGGGTCGACGCCGATCGCCTTGGCGATCAGGCCGGCCGTGATGTGATCGGTGCCGCCCGCCGAGCCGCCGGCCCAGGAGACCTTCTGCGGATCGGCCTTCAGCGCCGCGACCAGATCGGCCATGGACTTCAGCGGGGAGTTGGCGGGAACCGCAATGGCCTCGAACTCGCCGGTGAGGCGCGCGATCGGCGTCACCTGGCTGAGGTTCACCGGTGACTTGTTGGTGATGATGGCGCCCACCATCACATAGCCGCCGACGATCAGCGCGTGCGGATCGCCCTTCATGCCGTTGACGAACTGGGCGAGGCCGATGGTGCCGCCGGCGCCCGGCACGTTCAGCACCTGCACATTGCCGACGATCTTGTCGGTCTGCAGCACATGCTGCATGCCCCGCGCGGTCTGGTCCCAGCCACCGCCCGGCGCGGCCGGCGCCATGATCTTGAATTCGTTGATCTCAGCCGATGCGGCACCAAGCGGTGTGGCGATGGCGGCGGCCAGCAGAAGGCCGCGGAACATATGCTTCATCGTTTCCTCCAGGAGTGAATGGTGGCGCGTTGAGTCTGGCCACCACTTGAACGCGCGATGGCGAAGCTAGAGCGGTGACGACATCGTGTCGAGTTCACCGGAAGGCTAAGGGGTTTGCGTTGGTCTGCCATGCAACGTCTTGACGGGCGGCCGGCGGAAGGCGACATGGGCGGAAGGCGACATGGCCGGCATGTCTTTCCGGACAGATGTCTTTCCGCATGGGAGGCGCGCCATGGGCGAGCACACGGACCAGTACGACGTCGACCTGTTCGTCATTGGCGGGGGGTCCGGAGGCGTGCGTGCCGCCCGCATCGCGGCGGGCTATGGCGCCCGTGTGAAGATCGCCGAGGAGTACCGGCTCGGCGGCACCTGCGTGATCCGCGGCTGCGTGCCCAAGAAGCTGTTCGTCTATGCCGCCCATTACGCTCACGACTTCGAGGACGCGGCTGGATTCGGCTGGACGGTGGAGGGCGCGCGCTTCGACTGGCCGACGCTGATCGCCAACAAGGACAAGGAGATCAACCGGCTGGAGGGCGCCTATCGCGGCAATCTCGAACGCGCCGGCGTCGAGATCGTCGCCCAGCGCGCGGTGGTGGATGGCCCGCATGCGGTGCGCCTCGCCGACGGTTCCCGCGTCACGGCCCGCTACATCCTCATCGCCACTGGCGGGCACCCCAATCTCGGGCTGGACATTCCCGGCCGCGAACGCGCCATCACCTCCAACGACATCTTCCATCTCGCCGCCTTCCCCGCGCGCATCGTCATCCAGGGTGCCGGCTACATCGCGCTGGAGTTCGCGAGCCTCCTCGCGACGCTCGGCAGCGAGGTGACGGTGGTGCACCGCGGCCAGAAGGTGCTGGCCGGGTTCGACGAGGAAATCCGTGAGCGCGTGGCGGCTGAATTGGCGCAGAACGGCGTGAGCTTCGCGTTCGGCGCCACCATCGAGGGGATTTACCCCGCCGATGGCGGCAAGCGCGTGCGGCTGAGCGACGGGCGCGACATCCTGGTCGACGAGGTGATGCTGGCGATCGGCCGGGTGCCGAACACGACCGGGCTCGGCCTCGACACGGCCGGCGTGCAGCTCACCGCCAATGGCGCGGTGGTGGTGGACGACACTTCCCGTTCCAGCGTGCCCTCCATCTATGCGGTGGGCGACGTGACCGACCGGGTGCAGCTCACGCCCGTCGCCATTCGCGAGGGCCATTCCTTCGCGGACAGCGTCTTCGGCGGCAAGCCGTGGACGGTGAATTACGACGTCATCCCGACCGCCGTCTTCACCGAGCCGGAGATCGGCACGGTCGGCCTGACCGAGGCGCAGGCGCGGGCGGAAGGACGCCGGCTCGACATCTACAAGGCCGATTTCCGCCCGCTCAAGGCGACGCTGTCGGGTCGCACCTCGCGCGTGCTCATGAAGCTGGTGGTGGACCAGAAGACCGACCGCCTGCTGGGGGCCCATCTGATCGGCCCCGACTCCGGCGAAATGGTGCAGCTCATCGCGGTGGCGATGAACATGGGCGCGACCAAGGCCGACTTCGACCGCACCATGGCGTTGCACCCTTCCAGCGCCGAGGAACTGGTGACGCTGCGCACCAAGCACCACAGCAGCGATCCGCTGCCGGAGGTCTCGTCCGAGGCGACGCCGGCGATCTGACGGCGCCGCGCGCGCGGGCAACGCGGCAATCGAGGCCGGGCGCCGGCGCTCTGGTGCAAGGCTCGCGCTTGGGTGTATAAGGCCCGCCTTTCCCGCAGGGGTGTCGCGTTGCGCGGCCCTGCGGCGGGTTATGTCGAGGAGGCTCACATGTCTGATCGCTGGACGCCGGATAGCTGGAGGGCCAAGCCCATTCAGCAGGTGCCCGAGTATCCGGACGCCAACGCGCTGGCGTCGGTCGAGCGTCAGCTTGCCTCGTTTCCCCCGCTGGTTTTTGCAGGTGAGGCACGGCGGCTGAAGCGCGAACTCGCGAAGGTCGCCAATGGAGAGGCCTTCCTGCTGCAGGGCGGCGATTGCGCGGAGAGCTTCTACGAGCATTCGGCCGACAACATCCGCGATTTCTTCCGCGTCTTCCTTCAGATGGCGGTGGTGCTGACCTATGCCGGCGCCTCGCCGGTGGTGAAGGTCGGGCGTATCGCCGGCCAGTTCGCCAAGCCGCGCTCCGCCCCGATGGAGACGGTGAATGGCGTCGAGCTGCCGTCCTACCGCGGCGACATCGTCAACGACATCGAGTTCACGCCGGAAGCGCGCATCCCCGATCCGCGCCGCCAGCTTGAGGCGTACCGCCAGTCGGCGGCGACGCTCAATCTTCTGCGCGCCTTCGCCAATGGCGGCTATGCCAGCCTCGGCAATGCGCATCAGTGGATGCTCGGCTTCATCAAGGACTCGCCCCAGTCCGGCCGCTACCAGGCGCTCGCCGACCGCATCACCGAGGCGCTGGACTTCATGCGCGCCATCGGAATCGATCCCGACGGCCACCCGGAGATGCGTTCGACGGAGTTCTTCACCAGCCATGAGGCGCTGCTGCTCGGCTATGAACAAGCGCTGACGCGCGTGGATTCCACCACGGGCGACTGGTACGCGACCTCCGGCCATATGATCTGGATCGGCGACCGCACCCGCCAGGCCGACCACGCGCATCTTGAATACGCGCGCGGGGTGAAGAACCCGGTCGGGCTGAAGTGCGGCCCGTCGCTGAAGCCGGACGACATGCTCCGCCTCATCGACATGCTGAACCCGCAGAACGAGGCGGGCCGGCTGACGCTGATCGCCCGCTTCGGTGCCGACAAGGTGGGCGACCACCTGCCGGCGCTCGTGCGCGCGGTGCAGCGCGAGGGCCGCACCGTCGTCTGGTCGTGCGACCCCATGCACGGCAACACGATCAAGGCGGGTTCGGGCTACAAGACGCGCCCGTTCGACCAGATCCTCAAGGAGGTGAAGGACTTCTTCGCAGTCCACGCGGCCGAGGGCAGCTATGCCGGCGGCGTGCATCTGGAGATGACCGGCAAGAACGTCACCGAATGCACGGGCGGCGCGCGGGCGATTTCGGACGCGGACCTGAAGGACCGCTACCACACCTATTGCGACCCGCGCCTCAATGCCGAGCAGGCCATCGAGATGGCCTTCCTCGTGGCCGAACTGCTGAAGCAGGAACGCGCCGGACGGGTTCGCCCGGCGACCGAAGCGGCGGAGTGATACCACCGGCCCGGAGCCTTGGGTTCCGGGCCGGTCTTCTCTTGCGCGCCGGTGGCAGCGGCCGGGACTGACCGGCCGCATCGCGCGTCCTGACGATTGCCGGGCTTTCCGCGGAACGCTACATCAGGTCCATGTCGTCAGAACCCGCCGATCAGCTTCTCATCGCCCTCGCCCAGCTCAACCCGATCGTCGGCGATGTCGCCGGCAATCTCGCCAAGGCGCGGGCGGCGCGCGCGCTGGCGGCGGAGCAGGGGGCGGACCTCCTCGTCCTCACCGAGCTGTTCATCGCCGGCTACCCGCCGGAAGACCTCGTGCTGAAGCCCGCTTTCCAGGCGGCCTGCCGCACGGCGGTGGAAGCCCTGGCCGCCGAAACCGCCGATGGTGGCCCGGCCGTGCTGATCGGCGCCCCGTGGCTCGATGGCGGCAAGCTCTACAACGCCGTGCTGCTGCTGGAGGAGGGCCGCGTCGCCGCCATCCGTTACAAGGTCGATCTGCCCAATTACGGCCCGTTCGACGAGAAGCGCGTCTTCGCACCCGGCCCGATGCCCGGACCCATCGCCTTCAAGGGCGTGCGGCTGGGCGTGCCGGTCTGCGAGGATATATGGTCGCAGGACGTGATCGAATGCCTCGCGGAGACCGGCGCCGAGCTGCTGCTGATCCCGAACGGCTCACCTTACCGGCGCACGGTCTATGACGAGCGGATGAACGTTGCCGTTGCCCGCGTCGTCGAAAGCGGGCTTCCGCTCGCCTATGTGAACCAGCTCGGCGGGCAGGACGAACTCGTGTTCGACGGTGGCTCCTTCGTGCTGAACGCCGACCGCGCGCTCGCCATCCAGCTGCCGAACTTCCAGGAGCGGGTGCGCGTCACCCGCTGGGAGCGCTGGGCCGATGGCTGGCGCTGCGAGGAGGGCGCGCGCGCGCCGCTGCTGACCGACGATGAGGCGGATTATGCCGCCTGCGTCATCGGGCTGCGCGACTATGTCGAGAAGAACCGCTTCCCCGGCATCGTGCTCGGCCTCTCCGGCGGCATCGATTCCGCCATATGCGCCGCCATGGCGGTGGATGCGCTGGGGCCCGAGCGCGTGCACTGCGTGATGCTGCCCTACCGCTACACCTCGAACGAATCCCTTGCGGATGCGGCGGCGGTCGCGCAGGCGCTGGGCGTGCGCTACGACATCGTGCCGATCGCCGAGGGGGTCGAGGCGCTGGAGCGCACGCTCGCGCCGCTTTTCGCCGGCCGCGAGCGCGACGTGACGGAGGAGAACCTCCAGTCCCGCGTGCGCGGCACGCTGCTGATGTCGATCTCCAACAAGTTCGG
>JAEZMI010000406.1 GCA_023414975.1 Pseudomonadota bacterium
CCCCCCCCCCCCCCCCCCCCCCCCTTAAATACGTGAAACCAATGCCTCCTTAGGATGGAGATGGAACTGCAAGGTGACCAAATGTCATTTTGCGCATCTTGGTCGCTCGAAGCGATGAAACTGCATATACTGGCGACCGGTCGCGTGCCATGCGGAGTTACGGAGGGCTGCCTTGAAGATCGATAATCTCATAATCAGTAACTTTCGAGGCATTCAGAGATTGGAGGCTCGCGACCTTGGCGACACTATTATCATAGCGGGGCAAAACGGTTCTGGTAAATCATGCGCATTTGATGCAATTCGTCTTTTGAAATCAACTTATGGTGGCTATCAGCAGAACGAGTGGCAGCATTTTTTGGTGAATTCGCAATTCAATTACACGGAGGATCTACTCAGCTAAAAAATCTATTCAACGACTTAATGAAGCCTGTTCATATTGAAGCCCATTTCCGCCTACGCGACGATGAAAGACGTTATATTAAAGATAATGCGGCGGAACTCCTCGAAGAAACGATCTGGCAGTCATTGGTTCCCGAAGCGTTTCAGTATGGTGGATATAAAAAAGCCCTCTTTTCAGCTCAGTTTCGCGATCGAGAACCAGAGGTAAAAGCCCGTGTAGCCAATGAAATAAACGGTCTTTTAAATGAGCTTGCTCAACCGACAATTAATGCAAAGATTATTATTATCCCAAATGGGCATATATCTATCACAAATTCGCTATTGCTTTCAGTTGTTTTTAGTAATTATCGCCCTCGAAAAATCGGAGTAATTGATTTTCATGGGGCGCAGCGTCATTATGGGCGAGAAATAGTACAGGGTATTAACCTAAGTCTCGATCAATCTAATCAAAATCAAAGCGCTCATAGTCTATATAACTATAATAACAAGTACGCCAATGTAAAAAGCGAAATGGCAGGCAACTTTGTTAAAGAACTTCTTGCAGAAAAGGCTGCTGCTTCATCTGAAATTCGTTCACAGTCTTTATCAGATACATTAAAGGAATTATTTGAGGCATTCTTTCCTGATAAAACATTTTCCGGGCCTCGACCAATGCCTGACGGAAGCTTGGCGTTTCCCGTAAAAACGGCTGCTGGAAATGAGCATGATTTAGATGAATTAAGTTCTGGTGAAAAAGAAATACTTTATGGCTATCTTAGGATACGGAGTTCGGCGCCGCGTCACTCTATAATTTTACTTGATGAACCTGAGCTTCATTTGAATCCAAGGCTAATTAGAGGGCTGCCCGAATTTTATCGCAAACACCTCGGAGAAGCCCTTCAAAACCAACTTTGGTTGGTCACGCATTCCGATGCTCTTATAAGAGAGGCGGTGGGCAAGCCGGGCTTTAACGTTTTTCATATGCTTCCCTGTGGCGCAGAAGGATCGGAAACATCCCAGCTGCGGCCCCTATCCGTTAAAGACGATCTTGAGGCCGTGTTAGCCGATCTCGTTGGCGATCTGGCGGCGTACCGGCCGGGCGGAAAGGGGTTGATTTTTGAAGGCGGGGGAGACAGTGACTTTGATAAAACACTAGCTGCGGCTCTGTTTCCAGATCAGCTTCGTGGAATTAATCTCATATCCGGCAGCAACAAGGCCCGCGTCAAGAACCTCCATGAGGTACTGGAGCGAGCGCACGCTAAAGGAGACCTTCCTACGAAGTTTTATGCTATAACGGATATGGATACTGACGAAATCCTAGAAGGAACGCCTGCAGTCGGCCGTTTTCAATGGGATGTATATCATATAGAGAATTATCTTCTTAACAGCAGTTTTATCGCCGATGTTCTTAATTCGCTTGGTATGTCTACAGCATATAATGCTGAGACAGTCGAGGCTAATCTAAACGAGGCAGCTCGCAAAGTTGTGCCTCGTGTATTAATATCTAAGTTGAGATCCGCCGCAAATTCACAACTCGTGCGATGCATTGATCTTGGTTTTCCTCCTGAGACACTGACTGTTGGCCGTGATCTTCATGGGGCAGTTAGCCGATCAGCAGAACGCGTCTCGTCGCTTGTCGCAAACCATCTTTCTGAGCAAAATTTGATTGCAATTGAACAAGAACATCGAAATCAGATAGAAGAGAGCTTTTCTGATGGTACATGGATTAAGAAGTTACCTGGCAGAGATATTTTGAAGCAATTCGTTTCGTTGACTGGGTGCCCAGTAGGGTATGAAGTGCTACGAAATTTGATTGTCAGCCGGATGGTCCAAGTCGGATATCAGCCTGCGGGAATGAAGGCAGTAATTGTTAAGATCGAGAAAGACTGAATACGACCTATGATATAATCAAATGGTGCCATTATTGACAATGTCCAACTCGATGGCGAGGCACAAGCATACGTTCCCCTTCCCCTTCCCCCCGCAACCGCCTATCTAAAAAGCGATCCATCCCCGTCGCCGCGGCAATGAACCGTGGCGGGCACGGAGCGCTGAAAATGTTCATCCAGATGGAATCCGCCGCCTGACCCCGCCAAGAGGAAACGCGCCCAACGTGCCGGGATGAGCGCCTTGTGGCCCCCACCCGACGCGCCTGCGCACCCCTTGCGCCGTAATCTCAGCGCCGCTCGATGGCTGTCAGGCTCGAATCGATGAAGCCGAGGATCAGGTCCAGGTTCGCCGCCCCGCTTTGCGCCAGCTCCGGGAAGGTCGGGTGATCCTTCGTCTTCAGATTGTGCACCTTCCTCAGGATGCGCATGAAGGCGAGGAAGTACATCTGCGAGAGCATGCCGATCTCCACCTGCGCGCGCGAGACACCGATCTGGGCGAGCTGGCCGCCCTTCATGAAGGCATCCACCCCCACCTGGTCCAGGCGGTCGTCGAGAAGGCGGGCGGGGGATGTGGCGAAGAAGGTCAGCAGAAGGCTCGCGAGGTCGGCGCCGACGAAATCGGTGCACATGGCGCCGATATCGATCATCACGATCTTGCCGTCCGTGCACCGCAGCAGGTTGGCGCCCTGCGCATCGCCCTTGTTGAGGCAGCGCCGCACCCCGAACGCCGTCTGCGCCGCGGACAGCCGCGCACCCAGATCATGGAACAGGTTGCGCAGCCGACGGTATTCACGGGGTGTGACGACGTCCTTCAGCCATCTCAGCCGGCTCGTATCAACCCGATGCTTGCGCACGTGGATGCCGAAAAAATCGCATTCCGTGGGGTTGCGCAGATCGGCCCCGGCGAGTTCTCCCAGCGCGCGGGCCCGCATGAGACAACTTATGCGGGACGAGATCGGCGCGGGGTTGGTTGCCACGAGTTCCGAGAACACGGAGGCCCGGTCCGGCTCGCGAAAAACGCCGTAGCATTCGGGGAAGCGGAAATGCGTTCCCGCGGGAAGCTTGGCCGATTCCTGATAGACGAGCACCTCGCGCGGCAGCCGCCCGTCCTTCAGCATGTAGCATTTCTCGAAGACGGTGACTTCGCCCGCGCTCGTCTCCAGGAAATGCTGCGCCACATAATCCGTGTTGGCGCCATTGCCGCTGGTGATCTGGCAGGAATGCTTGATCTTCGTGTCCGCGCCGAAGCGGGCCCGCAGAATCTCCATCTTGTCGAGGGAGGCGCCGACATCGCGGCTGGCCAGCCGCCGGCGCAGCCGCCGCGCCTCGATCAGCTCAGGATTCTGTGCGAGCGCCAGCCGAAGCGCATTGTCGGCGGCCTCTTCCTGCCCGAGCCGAAGAAGCTCCTGGCCCATGCGAAGCAGGTGATTGGCGTCCGACGGGTCCGGCGTAATCGGCGGTAAACCACCCGCCAGCGGCAGAACAACGTCACTGGCCGCCTCGGAAGCTGAACCTATACTTAACGGCACCATGACACCACCGGCACGTCACGAAACTGACATCAAATTGTCATATATGACAACCCCTGCCTGTAAAAGCCTTTCCGCTTCATTTTTTCCGCTAAGGAAGCTCGGTGCTTCGTCTTGTGGCCAAGGCGCATCACTTACTGTGCATTAGTGGACGTTCCGCAGAGGAGGCATGCCGCAGAGGAGGCATGCCGCAGAGGAGGCGCCCGGGCAGCACCGCGCCGGGGCGCCGATGCCACCCCTTCCCCTTCCCTCTCCAACCGCCTATCTAAAAAGCGATCCATCCCCGTCGCCGCGGCCTTGAACCGTGGTTGGCAAGGAGCGCCAAAACATGTTCATCCAGACCGAAGCCACCCCCAATCCCGCCACGCTGAAGTTTCTGCCGGGCCGTTCCGTGCTCGGGGCGGGCACCTTCGAGGCGCGCAATGCGGAGGAGGCGGCGCGTTCGCCGCTCGCCGCGAGCCTGTTCGAGGTGCCGGGCGTCACCGGCGTGTTCTTCGGGTCGGATTTCGTCACCGTCACCAAGGAAGGCGGCGAGTGGGCGCATCTCAAGCCCGCCATTCTCGGCGCCATCATGGAGCACTTCGTCTCCGGCAAGGCGATCCTGCCCGAGGATCATGCCCATGCGGCGGACGATGCCTTCTATGAGGAGAAGGATGCCGGGGTGGTCGATACCATCCGCGAGCTGATCGACACGCGCGTGCGCCCGGCGGTGGCCAATGATGGCGGCGACATCACCTTCCGCGGCTATAAGGACGGCATCGTCTTCCTGGCGATGAAGGGCTCCTGCGCCGGCTGCCCCTCCTCCACCGCGACGCTGAAGAACGGCATCGAGAACCTGCTGCGCCATTTCGTGCCGGACGTGGTCGAAGTCCGTCCGGTGTGACCGGCGCCCGGTCTGACCGGGGCGGCCGAAGGAGCGGCCAAGGGTAACGTAGGGTCACGTCGGGGCCGGGCAGGGTTGGGGGGCGGCCGGTCGGCACGCACCGGCCCGGCGAGCCGCAAGCCGCCGGTTTTTCCGCACACACTGGCCTGATCGTCCACCTGACTGCACTCACGGGTCACGGCGTTTCGCGCTCTTTTCTTCCCGCGCGCGACCTGCGCATGGTGGGTGCCGGTGAAGGAATGTCGATGCTGATTCTGGCTCTGGATACCGCCCTCGAGGCATGTTCGGTCGCGCTGCACGATGTCGCGCGCGACATGACGCTGGCGCGCGCCGGCCGGGTGATGGAGCGCGGCCATGCCGAGGCGCTGGTCCCGATGGTCGAGGAGGTCATCGGCGCCTCAGGGCTAACTATCGGGGATATCGGGGCTTTTGCCGTCACCGTGGGGCCGGGCAGCTTCACCGGGCTGCGGGTCGGGCTCGCCGCCGCGCGCGGTTTCGGGCTGGCGACGGGCCGGCCGGTGCTCGGCATCTCCACGCTGGCGACCCTCGCGGCGCCCCTGCTGGCGGAAAATGATACCGTCCCCGTCGCCGCCGCCATCGATGCGAGGCACGGCAATGTCTATCTGCAGATGATCGGTCCCTCCGGGCGCATCCTGGTGGGCGCCAGGGCCATGGCGGTGAAGGATGCCGCCCGTGCCGTCGCCATCGGGCCGGTGCGGCTCGTCGGCTCCGGCGCGCCCCTGCTGACCGAGGCGTGGCCGCCCGGCGAGCGCCCGCCGGTCGAGATTTATCAAGAGGTTACGCCCGATCCGGTGTGGCTCGCGCGGCTCGCCAGCGTCGCCGATCCCGCCCGTTCCGAGCCCCGTCCGCTGTATTTGCGGGAGGCGGACGCGAAGCCCCAGACGGCGGCGCGCATCGCCCGGCGATGAGCGGCCTGCTCGATTTCCTCGGCCTCGGCCCGCCCGATGCGCGCCTGCGCCCCGCCCGTCCGGGCGATGCGGAGGCGCTGGCGAAGCTCCATGCGGCCGCTTTCCGCATCGGCTGGGACGCGGCGGAGTTCGAGCGCCTGCTGGCCAACCGGCTGACGCGGGCGCTGGTCGCCGTCGAGGGCGAAAAGCTCATAGGTTTCATCGTGTTGAGCGGCGTGAAGCCGGAAATCGAGATCCTGTCGGTTGCGGTATCAAAACACCGTCGCAGCCACGGAATCGGCGGCAGGCTGATCGCGGACGCCTTCGGCGCGCTGGCGGCGGAGGGCTACACCACCGTGTTCCTCGAAGTGGAGGAAAAAAATACCTCTGCCATCCAACTCTATGTACGGTCGGGCTTTTTCGAGATCGGGCGCCGCTCGGGCTATTACCGCGATGCCGGTGGCGCCCCCGTTGCCGCCATCATCATGCGCCGGGATATTGCCTGACGGGCGCGACGAAACGGTTGCCCGCCCAACCTCGCCGCGCGATAACGCAGCACAGACGGGAGTGCAGGCGCAGATGAACGACAAGCTGACCGCCATTGAGGAAGCCTGCGTGACGCGGGGACTGCGCATGACGGACCAGAGGCGCGTCATCGCCCGGATCATCGCCGATGCGCAGGATCACCCCGATGTCGAGGAACTGCACCGGCGCGCGGCCGCGGTGGACGACCGCATCTCCATCTCGACCGTCTATCGCACGGTGAAGCTGTTCGAGGATTCCGGCATTATCGAGCGCCACGACTTCCGCGACGGCCGCTCGCGCTATGAGCCCGTGCCGGACGAGCATCATGATCATCTGATCGACTTGCGCTCTGGCCATGTGGTGGAGTTCCGCTCGGAAGAAATCGAGCAATTGCAGGAGGATATCGCCCGCAAGCTCGGCTACCGGCTGGTCGGCCACCGGCTGGAGCTCTACGGCGTCCCGCTCGACAAGAAGAGCTGAGCCGGTTTCATGCGCCCCTGGCTTGTGCTGGTGCCGGTGGCGCTGGTAACGCTGATCGGCCTGCCGCTGCAATGGCTGTCCATCGCGCTGAACCTGCCCACGCGGCGTATCATCCCCTTGATCTATCACCGTATTCTTCTGGCCCTGATCGGGGTGCGGGTCAGCGTGCATGGCGCACCGGCGGCGCAGCGGCCGCTGCTGATCGTCGCCAACCATGTGTCCTGGCTCGACATTCCCGTGCTCGGCGCGCAGATGCCCCTGTGCTTCGTCGCCAAGAGCGAAGTGGCCCGCTGGCCGGGCATCGGCCTGCTGGCGAAGCTCCAGCGCACCGTCTTCGTCGACCGCGGCTCACGCACCGCCACGGGGAAGGTCGCCCGCGAGATGGCGGCGCGGATGAAGGATGGCGATCCCGTCGTGCTCTTCGCCGAGGGCACGTCGGGAGACGGTAATAAAATACTTCCTTTCCGATCCGCGCTCATCGGCGCGGCGCGCCACGCCATGGCGGGCGAGCGCGAGGGGGGCGCCGCGGCCGCCATCCAGCCGCTGGCCATCGCCTATATCGGCCAGGCCGGTATCCCGCTCGGGCGCCCGCGCCGGCCGATCGTCGCATGGTACGGCGACATGGAGCTGGCGCCGCATCTGATGGCGCTCCTGCGGCGGGGCGCGATCGATGTCGAACTGCATTTCGGCATTCCGCTTGACGGGGCGAACCGCAAGAGCGCGAGCGCCGAGGCCGAGGCCGATGTGCGGCGGATGCTCGCCGGGGCGCTCACCGGGCGCCCGCGCTGAATCCGTTCCAAAGCGTTGTCGGGCCTGCCTCGCGCATTCCCTTTTGGTGGGAATCCCGCTACACAGGAAGCAGGGCGTTCTTTGAGGAGACGTGGACGATCTCGACCTCGGTGCGAGCGGCAATGTGCGAAGGCGCCCTTTCACGGGTGCGATACGCGCGTGCCTACAGCTTCAACGGAAATGACCGCGGGTGCCGCCAGGGTGCCGCGGGCCGGGTCGATCGAACCGCATGAGTGAGCCGCGCAAACTTTACGTCCGCTCCTTCGGCTGCCAGATGAACGTCTATGACGCCCAGCGCATGACGGACACGCTGGCGAAGGAGGGCTATGTCGAGACCGACACGCCCAACGATGCGGATCTCGTCATCCTCAACACCTGCCACATCCGGGAAAAGGCGGCGGAAAAGGTCTATTCCGAGCTCGGCCGGCTGCGGAAGGGCCAGGAGGAATCCGGGCGTCGGGCGATGATCGCCGTCGCCGGCTGCGTCGCCCAGGCCGAGGGCGCGGAGATCGTCAAGCGCGCCCGTGCGGTCGACCTGGTCGTCGGCCCGCAGAGCTACCACAAGCTGCCGGAACTCATCGCGCAGGCCGAGGCGCGTGGCAGCAACCGCCGCGCCGGCATTGTCGAGACCGAATTCCCGGTCGAGGACAAGTTCGATTTCCTCGCCCCGCCGAGCCGCGCCGCCATCGCCAAGCGCGGCCCGACCGCTTTCGTCACCGTGCAGGAAGGCTGCGACAAGTTCTGCACGTTCTGCGTCGTGCCTTATACGCGCGGCGCCGAGGTCTCGCGGCCGGTCGCCAAGATTCTCGACGAGGTGATCCGATTCGCCGATGGCGGCGTGCGCGAGATCACCCTCATCGGCCAGAACGTCAACGCCTATCACGGCCCCGACGCCGCCGGACGGCCGGTCGGCCTTGCCGAGCTGGTGCGCAAGGTGGCCGAGGTGCCCGGAATTGCCCGCGTGCGCTACACCACCAGCCACCCGCGCGACATGGACGACGAGCTGATCGCCGCCCATCGCGACATGCCGGCGCTGATGCCCTACCTGCACCTGCCGGTGCAGTCCGGCTCCAATCGCATTCTCGCGGCGATGAATCGCAAGCATGACCGCGAGCTGTTCTTCGAGATCGTCGCCAAGGTTCGGGCCGCCCGCCCGGACATCGCCTTCTCGTCCGATTTCATCGTCGGCTTCCCCGGCGAGACGGACGAGGATTTCGCGGACACGATGGACCTCGTCGAGAAGGTCGGTTTCGCCAGTGCCTTCTCGTTCAAATACTCGTCGCGACCCGGCACGCCGGCGGCGGGGCTCGGCGACCAGCTGCCGGAAGAGGTGAAGTCGCAGCGCATCTACGCCTTGCAGGCCCTGCTCGACCGCCAGAAGGCGGCATTCGACGAGGCTTGCCGCGGCCGGCGTTTCGACATCCTCCTGGAAAAGCCCGGCCGTTTCCCCGGTCAACTTATCGGCCGGTCGCCCTATCTGCAGTCGGTGGTGGTCGAGGCGCCTGTCGAGGCCATCGGCACGCTGGCCAGCGTGGTTGTGCGCGAGGTCAGCACCAAGAGTCTTTCAGGCGACATCGTCGGCGGTGAATTCTTCAGCGCCGGACGAGACGGAGAATCGCAGTTCCTAAGGCAGAGAGAGAAGGTGGAGGCGTGAGCGTGCGTCGACCGGGTTCCTATCCTGACCGTGCCTTGGCCACCCCCCGCGGCAGCAGCGGCGGAACGACGACGCAAAAGCCGCCCCGCCCAGAGCCCCGCTGGATCGAGACCCAGGACGATGCCACCGGGCAAATCGTGCTCGCCTTCGACGACAACCGGCTCGCCAGCCTGCTGTTCGGCCATTACGGCCAGAACCTCGCGCTCATCGAGCGGCGGCTGGAGATCGTCGCCGAGCAGCGCGGCAACCATGTCACGCTGGAGGGCCCCCGCGACGCCTGCGATCAGGCCCGCCATGTGCTCGAAACGCTGTACGCCCGGCTGAAGAAGGGCGGGGAGATAGCGCCCGGCGATGTCGAAGGCGTGCTGCGCGAAGCCGCCAGCCAGGGTTTCCTGTTCGAGTTCGACGCGGCGACGAAACGCCAGAGCTTCGATGAGATCCAGCTCCGCCGCCGTCCGGTGCGGGCACGCACCGCTGCCCAGGACGCCTATATACGCGCGCTGAAGCGCCAGACGCTGGTGTTCGGCGTCGGCCCGGCCGGCACGGGCAAGACCTGGCTGGCGGTTGCCTATGCCGTCCATCTTCTGGAGCGGCGTGTCGTCGACAAGCTGATCCTGTCCCGTCCCGCGGTCGAAGCGGGCGAGCGGCTGGGCTTTCTGCCCGGCGACATGAAGGAAAAGGTCGATCCTTACCTTCGCCCGATCTACGACGCACTGCACGACCTGATGGACCGCGCCTATGTCGAGCGGGCGCTCACCTCCGGCGAGATCGAGATCGCGCCGCTGGCCTTCATGCGCGGACGCACGCTGGCCAATGCCTGCGTCATCCTCGACGAAGCGCAGAACACCACGTCGATGCAGATGAAGATGTTCCTCACGCGTCTCGGCGAGAACTCGCACATGATCGTCACCGGCGATCCCAGCCAGATCGATCTGCCGCCCGGCCAGACATCCGGTCTCGGCGAGGCGGTGGCGCTCCTCAAGAATGTCGAAGGCGTCGACGTCTGCCATTTCGAAGCCGCCGATGTGGTGCGCCATGAACTGGTGGGCCGCATCGTCGCCGCCTATGACGGCAAGCTGGCGGGGCAGCGCGCCCGTGCGGAAGCACAGGCGGCGGCGCTCGCCCGGGGCGATAAACCGGCGTCCGCCGGCGGCGATCCCGAGACGGCGCCGCAATGACGCCGATCCTTGCCATCGAGGTTGATGTCCTCGTGGAAGCGCCAGCCTGGGAGGCCTGCCCCCAGGCCGCCGCGCTGGTGGACGCCGCCGTGCGCGCGGCCTGTGCGGGCGCGCTCGATGCCTATGAACTCGATATTGACGGCGCTGAAATAGCGGTGAAGCTCACCGACGATGCGTCCATCCGCGCCCTGAACCGTGACTGGCGCGGCAAGGACTATGCGACGAATGTGCTCTCCTTCCCGACGCCCGAAATGGCGCGCGCGGGTGGCGATCCCCATCTGGGCGACATCGCCATTGCCGTCGAGACGCTCACGCGCGAGGCGGCGGAGGAGGGAAAGCCCTTCGCCCACCACCTCCAGCATCTCGCCGTCCATGGTACGCTGCATCTTCTTGGTTTCGACCATGAAGTGGCGGAGGACGCCGAGGAGATGGAGGCGATGGAGCGCGAGGTGCTCGCGAGCCTCGGTGTGCCTGACCCCTATCTTGATACCGAACCCGTTCAACAACTGAACTGAAAGACCGATGTCCGATCCTGTTTCCAGCACCTCCTCCAGCACGGGGGGCGATGGGCCTTCTGGCGGCCCAAGTACCGGCGCCACGGCCGGTGGCATAAGTGGCAGTTCCCAGAGTGGAGCGGCCGTCGCGGCCGGCTTGGGCGATGGTCGCCCCGCTGATGCCCGTAGCGGCCTTTTTGACCGGTTGCGCCAATTGATCGGCGGCCGTCGTTTTAGCGGCTCCCTGCGCACCGACCTTGCCGAGGCTCTGGCGGCCAATATCGACGCGGCGGCCGACCTCACCGCGACCGAGCGCTCGATGCTGAAGAGCGTGCTCGGCCTGCGGGAACTGCGCATCGGCGACCTCATGGTGCCGCGCGCCGATATCGTCGCGGTGCAGAAGGACATTTCCCTCGGCGAATTGCTGACCGTCTTCGCCAATGCCGGCCATTCACGCCTCGTCGTCTATGACGACACGCTCGATGACCCCGTCGGCATGGTACATATCCGCGATCTCGTCGCGCATCTGACCCAGCGCGCCATGGCGCCCCGCCGCGAAATTCCGGCCAAGGCGCTCGGCGGAACGCGCGATGCCGCGGCCGCAGCGGGCGACAAGGCGGTTCCGACCTTCAACCTCAAGGCGATCGACCTCGGCACCTCGCTCAGCGCCGCCAAGCTGATCCGCCGCCTGCTCTTCGTGCCCCCGTCGATGCCCTCGATCGAGCTGCTGGCCAGCATGCAGGCGAGCCGCATCCATCTGGCGCTGGTGATCGACGAGTATGGCGGAACCGACGGCATTGTCTCGATGGAGGATCTTGTCGAGGTCATCGTCGGCGATATCGAGGACGAGCATGACGATGACGACGGACCGCTGATCGCCCGCCAAGCGGATGGCAGCTTCATCGCCGATGCCCGCGCCGGACTTGAGGAAGTGGCCGACATGGTCGATCCCGCCTTCGCGCTGGGCGAAGAGGCCGAGGAGGTTGATACGCTGGGCGGCCTTCTCGTCACTCTCGCCGGCCGCGTGCCGGTGCGCGGCGAGATCGTGCCGGGGCCCGGAGGCTTCGAAATCGAGGTGCTCGATGCCGATCCGCGCCGCGTCAAACGGCTGCGCATCAGCCCCAGCGGGACGGGCACCAACCGCGCCGCCAACGGCACGCGCGCCGAACGTGACGAGCGAACAACGTCGCTGCCGCCACCGGCCGAGCAGAGCCGCGACGAACGGGCCGGCGCCCGTCAGGACCCCGATGCGGCCGCCTGAGTCCTGTCCGCCATGCTGATGCCGGAACGGCTGCAGGCCGCGCCTGTCGGCTGGCGCGCGCTTGCAGCGGGGCTCGCCGGCGCCCTGTCGGCGCTGGCCATGCCGCCTTTCGGCCTCTGGCCAGTGCTCGCCGCAACCTTGCCAGTGCTGGTGTGGTTGATCGATGGCGCGGCCGCGCGGCAGACGGGCTGGCGCCTGTTCCGCGCCACCTTCCTTACCGGCTGGCTGTTTGGGCTCGGCTATTTCATCGCCGGCCTGTGGTGGATCGGCATGGCCTTTCTGGTCCAGGCAGACATGTTCGTCTGGCTCATGCCGCTGGCCGTGGTCGGGCTGCCGGCCTACCTCGCGCTGTTCGTCGGGCTTGGCTGCGGCCTCGCCGGCCTGTTCTGGAGCCTCGGCCCCGCGCGCATCCTCGTTCTGGCCGTCGCGCTCACCCTGACGGAATGGCTCCGCGGTCACGCGCTGACGGGCTTCCCCTGGAACAATTTCGGCTACGCGCTCGCCGATGACCTGCGCTTTGCCCAGGCAGGCGCCGTGATCGGTCTGATGGGGCTGTGCTTCCTCGCACTGGCGACGCTCGCCACCCCGGCGCTGCTGTTCGACCGTGCCACGTCCCCGGCCATGCGGCGCGGCCCTCTGGCCCTTGCGGTTCTCATCCTTGCGGGGCTATGGGGCGCGGGGCAGTGGCGCCTTGCGAGCACCGAAGTGGGAAGCGTGCCCGGGGTGCGGCTGCGTATCATGCAGCCGGACTTGCCGCAGGATCAGAAGTTCCGTTACGACGCCCGCCGCAGCGTCATGGACCTCTACATCGCCACCAGCGAAAGTCAGGGCGGGCTGGCAGGCGTGACCCACCTTTTCTGGCCGGAATCGGCCTTCCCCTTCTTCCTGGAACGCGACAGCGAGGCCCGCGAACGCATCGCGGCCATGCTGCCGCCCGGCACGCTGCTGGTGACAGGCGCGGTACGTCTCGGCGCCACATTACCGAACGGGCTGCCGGAGGCCTTCAACAGCCTGCGCATTCTCGACAGCGACGGCAACTTCCGAGGCGACGCGGACAAGGTCCACCTCGTTCCGTTCGGCGAATATCTGCCGTTCCAGGAAACGCTGGAGAGCCTCGGGCTGCAGCAGCTGACGCGGCTGCGCGGCGGGTTTACGGCAGGAGCCCAACGCGCGTATTTCCGCGTTCCGGGCCTGCCCCCGGCGGTGCCTCTTGTCTGCTACGAAGCCATCTTTCCCGAGAGCCTGCTACCGGCTATGGCTGCCGGATCGGCACGACCCGGCTTCCTGCTGAATGTGTCAAACGATGCCTGGTTCGGCCTGACTCCGGGTCCCTATCAGCACTTCGAGCAGGCGCGGTTGCGGGCTGTCGAACAGGGCTTGCCGCTCGTGCGTGCCACAAACAACGGCATATCGGCCATCGTCGATCCTGTAGGCCGTATCACCGCTATGCTACCTCTGGGTGCGCGCGGCATTCTGGACGGGAGTCTCCCCCAGCCTCTGGCACCCACACTTTATGCCCAACTTGGTAATTGGATGCCTATTGGTATGCTGATATGTGCTGCTTTGCTAGCACTTGGTATGTCGCGGCGCAATACACGCCTAGATTGATCGACGCTGCGGCGCACTTTGCCTAGACTGCCGCTCCTCAGGCTCCCTACCCGCTCTCATCCAGGCCGGGAGGTTGCCCTTTGCTTGCCGTCGAGGACATTCATGACCAAGAAAGCTCCGAACCCGATCGATAAGCATGTGGGCAGCCGGGTACGGATGCGGCGCATGATGGTCGGCATGAGCCAGGAGAAACTTGGCGAGAACCTCGGTATCACGTTCCAGCAGATTCAAAAGTACGAAAAGGGAACGAATCGCATCGGAGCCAGCCGTCTCCAGCATATTTCCTCGGTTCTCGGCGTTCCCATCTCCTTCTTCTTCGAGGGCGCCCCCAGCGCTCAACCGGCGGCGGCCGGTTTCGCCGATGACGCCTCGCCCGCCTATGTCTCGGACTTCCTCGCCACGGCCGAAGGCATCGCGCTCACCCGCGCCTTCCTCAAGATCACCGATGCCAAGGTGCGCCGGCGGATCGTTGATCTGGTTGAGGCGCTGGCCGGCGAGGCCGCAACCTGAAGTGATCCCGGAGCCGTTCGTTTTTCCGAACGTTTCCGACCTTTCGGCTTGACCCGTTCGCCACCTCTTGCCTAGAAGAGGTTGCCGGGCACGCAACACGCCCGTTTGTTTGAGGAGCGACGCGTGGCCCGCCAGAATTATCTGTTCACGAGCGAATCGGTCTCCGAAGGGCATCCCGACAAGGTGTGCGACCGCATCTCGGACGAGATCGTGGACGCCTACTTCCGCGCGGCGATCGACAATGGCTTCGACACGACGCAGGTGCGCGTCGCCGCCGAAACGCTCGCCACCACCAATCGTGTCGTCATCGCCGGCGAGACCCGTGGCCCCTCCTCCGTCACGCCGGACCTGATCGACAGCCTGGCGCGCAAGGCGATCAAAGAGATCGGCTACGAGCAGGACGGTTTCCACTGGCAGAACGCCAAGATCGAGGTGCTTCTCCACGCCCAGTCGGCGGACATTGCACAAGGTGTCGACGTCGCCGGCAATAAGGACGAGGGAGCCGGCGACCAAGGCATCATGTTCGGCTACGCGGTCAACGAGACGCCGGAACTGATGCCCGCCCCGATTTTCTACGCCCACAAAATCCTCAAGGTTCTCGCCGATGCCCGCCATTCCGGCGCGGCGGCTCAGCTCGGCCCGGACGCCAAGAGCCAGGTCACCGTCCGCTACGAGAACGGCAAGCCGGTCGGCGTGACGCAGATCGTGCTCTCCACCCAGCATCTCGACGAGGCCATGACCTCACAGGATGTGCGCCAGCTGGTTGAGCCCTACATCCTCAAGGCCCTTCCGGAAGGCTGGGTCGATTCCAGCACTGTCTGGCATGTGAACCCCACCGGCAAGTTCGTCATTGGCGGCCCGGACGGCGATTGCGGCCTCACCGGCCGTAAGATCATCGTCGACACCTATGGCGGCGCGGCCCCGCATGGCGGTGGTGCGTTCTCCGGCAAGGATCCGACCAAAGTGGACCGCTCCGCGGCCTATGCGGCGCGCTACCTTGCCAAGAACGTTGTCGCCGCTGGCCTTGCCGATCGCGCTACCATCCAGCTCGCTTATGCGATCGGCGTGTCCGATCCACTCGCCATCTATGTCGACCTCCACGGCTCCGGCACGGTGGCCGAGGACAAGCTGGAAAAGGTGCTGCGTGAGGTGGTGAATCTGCGGCCGCGTGGTATTCGCGAACATCTCGGCCTCAACAAGCCGATCTATGCCCGCACCGCTGCCTATGGCCATTTCGGTCAGGCGCCGCAGGAAGATGGCGGCTTTTCGTGGGAGCGCACGGATCTCGTCGCCACCCTGAAATCGGCACTGGCGTGACATCGGCTCTGCCTGAGCCCGTTGCACAAGGTTCGGCTGAGCGATAAGGGGGCGGATGGCAATGTCCGCCCTTTCGCTTTTTAGCCTGCCACCGTGCCGAGTACGTCCCCGCCGATGATCCCGAGCGATACGTCCGACGCTGCCGAAGCGCCCTTGCCGCGCGAGCTCGCCTTTTATGGCCGCCGCAAGGGAAAGCCGCTGCGCGCTCAGCAGGCGGCGCATCTCGCGCAGGAGCTCCCTTCCCTTGCCATCGGGCTCGACGATCTCGACAGCCGCCCGCTCGCCGCCCTGTTTCGGGTGCCGGTGCGAGCGGTGCGGCTGGAGATCGGTTTCGGCGGCGGCGAGCATCTGCTGGCCCGCGCCCGCGCCAACCCTGATATCGGCTATATCGGCGCCGAGGCCTTCCTTAACGGAATCGCCAAGGTAACAGCGGCGGTGGCCGAGAGCGGCCTCGCCAATCTGCGCCTCCACGGCGACGATGTGGTGCCGCTGCTGGACCGCCTGCCGGCGTCGTCGCTCGACCAGATCGATCTGCTCTATCCCGACCCATGGCCAAAGCGCCGCCACTGGAAGCGCCGTTTCGTGCGCGCCGACAACATAGATCGCATCGCCCGGTTGCTCGCCATCGGCGGCCGGTTCCGCTTCGCGACCGATATCGAGCATTACGCCGCGTGGACTCTCGCGCGTCTCGGCGCCGACCCGCGCTTCAGATGGACGGCGGAGCGCCCGGATGACTGGCGACTGCCTTGGGAAGGGTGGCCTGGCACGCGTTACGAGGCGAAGGCGAGGCGCGAAGGCCGCATTCCGGGCTATTACGAGTTCCAGCGCATTTGAATACCTCATAGGGTGGAACCGGACAGGAACCTCCGCGTTGTAACGCGCATTCCCAGGGGACTTCCGTAGGAGACCATGATGGCCGAACCGAACGCGCAGGAAGATTTCTCCAAGCTCACGAACGATCTGGCTGTTCTGCGCGCTGACGTGGCGAAGCTTGCCGATACGCTCACCACCCTGGCCAAGAGCCAGAGCGGGGCGGCGGCAGATGCGGTGACGAGCCGGGTGCGCGAAGGCAAGGCCAAGGCCGAAGCCACCGCTGCCGAGTTGATGGACGAAGGCCGCGCAGCCTATGACGAAGCGCGCGAGCGGGCCAGCCAGCTGGGTGGCGACGTGACCGCCGCCATCGAGCGCAACCCCCTCGGTGCGGTTGGCGCGGCGCTCGGCGTTGGCTTTCTTCTCGGCCTGCTGACCCGGGGACGCTGATGCTCCGCTTCCTGCTCGGCATGGTGGGCGTCGAGCTGCGCTACACGGCGCGGCGCGCGGCCATAACAGGCCTGCTCTTCGCGCTCGGTGCGCTCATGCTGGGTGGGGCGGCCGTGGCCTTCCTCATCGCCTGCTACATCCTGCTGGCGGTGCGCTACGATCCCATCGTCGCCGGCTTCATCATCGGCGGCATCTGCCTCATTCTGGCGCTGCTCTTCTTCTTCATCGCCTATGTGCGCCTGCGCACGCCGCGTCGAACCACCAGCTACGGCCATGTCGCGGGCTTTGCCGCGCGGGCGCCGGTGTCGCGTCCGGTCGCGGTCGTGGATCCCGTAGCGGGGCCCGTTCGCCCCGTCCGTTCCACAACTGTGATCGCGGTCGCCGCGGGAGCGGCGCTTCTCGGCCTTATTCTTGGCCGACGCTTCTGAAACGGTCTCGGCGGAGTCGGCATGTGACCCGCTGAGACGCGCCCGCCTTGTTGCAGCGGACGTCAAAAAGGACCAATCTGCCGGCAATTCGCGATCGGCGCGAGTCATCGCGTCCATTCTGTTTGCGCGCCGCAGGAGGCTTCCAACTTGACGTTCCGCCGTTTGTCGCTACGGCCCGGTGCGGCCCTTCTCGCGACCCTTGCCGCGCTGGGTGCCTCGCCGGTTCTGGCCGATGCGCCGCCGGACGCGTTCATCGCCCGTTCTGCGCCGGCCGGTAATTACCTCGCCGCGCGTCTGGCAACGGCCGAACGGGACACGCCTGCCGCGGCGGCCTATTACCGGGCGCTCGCCCGCACCTTCCCGCGCAGCGGCGAGATCCTTGAGCGCGCGTTCCTCGCCGTTTTGTCCGAGGGTAATATCGACGAAGCCGTCGAGTACGCGCAGCGCATCGTGCGGATCGACCCGGATCATTCCCTGGCGCGTCTCGTTCTGGGCGTCCGTGCCATCAAGGCCAAGCAGTTCGTCACCGCGCGCAGCAATCTGCGCCGCGCCGGCGGGCAGGGCGCCATTGCCGAGCTCAATGCGACACTGCTCGGCGCGTGGACGCAGTTCGGCTCCGGTAATCCGCGCGCCGGCGTGACGGCCATCGACGAGCTCAAGGGACCCGAATGGTACAACGGGTTCAAGGACTTCCATGCCGGCCTGCTGCTCGATGTCGCCGGCGCGAAGAAGGAGGCGGGTCCGCGCCTTGAAGCCGCGTTGAAGCTCGATCCGCGCACGCTGCGCGTGGTCGACGCCTATGGCCGCTGGGCCTCGCGCGCCGGCAACAAGAAGCTCGCCATCGAGACCTATGAGGCGTTCGACAAGCTGGTCCCGAACGACCCCCTGGTCGAGCAGGAATTGGCCGATCTCAACGCCGGCAAGACCCTGGCGCCGCTCGTCACCACCGCATCCGGCGGTGCGGCGGAGGTGCTATACGGGCTCGGCGCCGCGCTCGGGCGGCAGGGTGGCGAGGATCTCGCGCTGATCTATCTCCAGCTCGGCCGCTGGCTCGATCCCTCGCACCCGCTGATCCAGATCACCCTCGCCGATCTCTTTGAAAGCCTGAAGCGGCACGATGAAGCCATTGCGCTGTATCGCGAAGTGCCGAACGATTCGCCGTTCAAGGTGAATGCGGATGTGCAGTTGGGGTTGAATCTGGAGCAGGTCGATCAGTTCGATCAGGCTCAGGCGATCCTCAAGAAAGTGGTCGCGGCCAACCCGAAGGACCTGCGCGCCATGATGGCGCTCGGCGACGTGCTGCGCGCCAATGAGAAGTATGCCGAAGCCGCGGAGGTGTATACGCAGGCTATCGACCAGCTTCAGGCGCCCACGGGCAATAATTGGATGCTCTATTACTTCCGGGGCACCTGTTATGAGCGCACCAAGCAGTGGGCGAAGTCGGAAGCGGACCTGAAGAAGGCGCTCGAACTCAAGCCGGACCAGCCGCATGTGCTGAACTATCTCGGCTATAGCTGGGTTGATCAGGGCATCAACCTGGAACAGGGCCTCGACATGATCCGCAAGGCGGTCGAGCTGCGTCCCGATGACGGCTATTTCATCGACAGCCTCGGCTGGGCCTATTACCGCCTGGGCCGTTACGATGACGCCGTGCGGGAACTGGAACGCGCGGTCGAGTTGAAGCCGAATGAAACCGTGATCAACGACCACCTCGGCGATGCCTACTGGAAGGTGGGGCGTAAACTCGAAGCACGCTTCAAATGGAGCCACGCGCGAGACCTTAAGCCCGAGCCGGATGAACTCGTGATGATCCAGCGCAAGATTGCGGTGGGGCTCGACGAAGCGGAAAAGACCAAGGATCAGAAGCCCGAGATCCAGAAGACCGAGGCTCCGGCCGAGACCACGCAGAAGGCGGAAGTCGCCACTCCCGCCCCGGCGCCGGCGCCCGCCCCAGTCGCCCCGAAGCCGGACGGCGGCTAAGCCTCTGCTATATAAAGAAAAAGGGCGGGCGCCGGCTGGCGGCCCGCCCTTTTTTATGGCGCGATCAGGCGGTGGCCGGACGGCCGAGGAAGAACAGCGGGCGGGAGCGCAGGGCGAACGCGCCGTCGCCAATAAGCCAGATCGCAAAAGAGGTTACGATCAGAAAGGCCGGATATTCCCAGCCGCCGCCGGTGGAGGAGAACAGCCAGCCATTGGGGATGTGCACGCTCATCGCGCCGGCCATGACCGGGATCAGCAGCAGGGCGACGTGGCGGGCGTAAACCCCTGAAATGATCAGCAAACCGCCGATCAGCTCGGCGAGGAACACCGGCCAGGCGAGGGCGGCGGGCAGGCCGAGGCTGCCGAGATAGCCGGCGAAGCCCGGAATGGTGAAAACCGCATATTTCAGAAGGGCATGGGAGACCCACATGGCGCCGAGCGCGACGCGGAGCAGGAACACGCCATAGGGCGCGGAGCGGGTGTCGATCATGGTCAGAATCCCGTGGCTGGTCAGTGCAGTGAGGTGGACGATCAGGCCAATCAGGCCGATGTGTCCAACGTGTTAGCCGACGGGATTGCGCAACACGATAGCCGTAATTACCGCTCCATTCTTGCAAATATGCAAAGTGCGGATAAGCGGCACAGGGGGCGCCGGCAAGATCGAGAGAGCCGGACGGCGGCCGCTCCGGCGCCGGGCGCGGGTACGCCCGCTCAGGGCAGGTGCGCCCACTCAGGGACGGTCCCTTCGCGGGGCGTCGCCAGGGACAGCCTCTGTGGCTGAGGTCTCAGTGACGATCCTGGGGAACCGGCAGCGAATCGCCGGCCACGGTGACTTCCATGGTCGGGGCGCGGCTGGCGGTCGGGGCGGCGGCCTTCGCGCTGCGCTCGGCAAGGCGCGTGCGTCCGCTGCCGCCGCGCTTGAACTCGCACCACATGCGGTCCGCCCCGGCGAGATTGCCGCGGAAGCTCTGCTCGCTGGTCTTTTCCAGCTCGAAACAGGGCTGGAAGGCCAGGCCCTTCATCCGGGCGCAGACCTTCTCGCCCTTTGCCAGAATGGTGCCGGCCGGGAGCGTGACGTAGCGCACATTGCCCTTGCCGCGAATCTGCAGCGTGCCCTCGACCGAACCGTCCGGCAGGATGCGGCCGGAGCCGGCGGTACCCTCATAGCAGCTATAGGAGAAGGTGCGGCCGACCACGAAGCGCTGTGCCGCCGCCGCCGTCAGCGTCTCGCCGGCCTGCGCGGGCGCGAGCGGCGCCAGGGCGGGGGCCAGAAGCGAGGTCGCGGCGAGAAAGGTGGAGACAGCGCGCATGAAGGACGTCCGTTCATGAGTGACGGGCTTACGATGCGCCGCGAAAGCCCTGTCTTGTCAAGGCGCGGCGCCCGCGCGAGGCCCCAAACGGGGCATGCGGCGAACGCCTGTGGCCACCGCGCAACGCCTTCGGCACCACCGCACCGCAGAATGCGCGAAGACGGTTAATGTCCGGCAAACGCCTAACAGAAGGCGTTTAGGCCCCTTTTGGGGGCCCTTGCCGCCCCGCGCGCCTCAGGCGGGCTGCGGGTCCCGCGCGACCGGGCGCTCCACGATGGGCAGGTTGATGACGGCGGAGGCGAAGCTCAGCGCCACGGAGAGCCACCAGACGAGGTCATAGGAGCCGAGCTGCTCATAGAGCAGGCCGCCGAGCCACACGCCGAGGAAGCCGCCCACCTGGTGGCTGAAGAAGGCGAAGCCATAGAGCATGGCGAGATAGCGCGTGCCGAACATCAGCATCACCAGCCCCGAGGTCGGCGGCACGGTGGAGAGCCAGAGCAGGCCGATGACGATGCCGAAACCGATGGCGGTGACGGGGCTCGCCGGCATGAGCACGAAGGCGGCGATGGCGAGGCCGCGGGCGAAATAGATTCCCGCCAGCAGGTAGCGGCGCGACATGCGGCTCGACAGCCAGCCGGAGGAGAGCGAGCCCACCATGTTGGCGAGGCCGATGACCGCCAGCGTCCAGCCGCCGATGGTGAGCGACAGGCCGCGATCCGCGAGATAGGCCGGCAGATGGGTGGTGACGAAGGCGAGCTGGAACCCGCAGGTGAAGAAGCCGAGCACGAGGAAGATGTAGCTCGGGTGGCGGAAGGCCTCGCCCAGCGCCGCGCCGATGGATTGCGGGCGCGCCTCGCCGGCGCGCGGCGCGGCGGACGGCGTCGCCAGCGCCGTGGCGAAGGGCATGACCAGCAGCATGGTGACGCCGAAGACGATCAGCGTCTCATGCCAGCCGATCGAGGCGTTGAGCCCGGCGGCGAGCGGGGGGAAGAGGAACTGGCCGAAGGAGCCGGCGGCCGTGCCGGCGCCGAAGGCCATGGGCCGCCACTTCTCCGGCAGCACCTTGCCGAAGGCGGCCAGCACGATGTTGAAGGAACAGCCGGACAGGCCGAAGCCGATCATCATGCCGGCGGAGAGGTGCAGCGCGCCCGGCGTCGCCGCATAGGCCATAGCGATCAGCCCGAGCGCGTAGAGCGCCGCGCCGGCCCAGAGCACGCGCACCACGCCGAAACGGTCCGCCACGGCGCCGGCGAAGGGCGTGCCGACGCCCCAGAGCAGGTTCTGAATGGCGATGGCGAGGCCGAACGTATCGCGCCCCCAGCCATATTCGGCGGTCATCGGCAGCAGGAAGATGCCGGACGAGGCACGCGGCCCGAAGGTGAGCATGGCGATCATGCAGCCGCACAGCACCACGAGCAGCGGCGCGCGGGCGGCAAGCGAGGCGGTGGGCGCGGCGGGTGCGGGGCTCATGGAACGGCCTTCTGGCTGGGAGCATGAGAGGCGGAGCGAAAGGCCGGTCGCGCGGCGCCTCGCCCCAAGCGGCGCCCCAAGGGGCGCCCAAGCGGCGGCGCCCCATCGTGGAATAGGCCCGCCGGCCGCCCGATAAAAACAAAATGTTTTACGGATGACCATCAGGAATATTGATGGAGCCTCGCGCGGATGCGCGGATGAAGGTTCACGCGGGTGACGCCTCACATCGGCTCCCTCCAACGACAGGGACGGCCGCCCGCGTTCGCTGCGCCGGCCCCGGCGTCCCGTGACGTCGCCCCCTTGCCCCGCCGCGGGGCGTTGCCCGCTCGTGGCGCGTTGCCGGCTCGCGGCGCGTGGCCGCCTCAGGCCGCCTCAGGCCACCTTGTCGCGCCGCCTCGTCGTGCGGCCTTGTTACTTGCCATGCTTCATGGAACCGTCACACCAACATGCGAGAGCCGCGCGGACAGACATCGCCTCCTTCGGCACGCGCCCTTCCGCCGGCCCTTTTCGCGAGCGACATCACCATGGCTGAAACGGTTCTGACCCATGCCCGGCTCGTGCTCGAGGACCGGGTGATCGAGGGCACCCTCGTCGTCGCCGACGGGGTGATTCGCGCCATCGACGCCGGGCCTTCGGCGCTTCCCGGCGCGATCGACTGCGCCGGCGACTATCTGGCGCCCGGCCTGATCGACCTGCACACGGACGCGCTGGAAAGCCACTTCGTGCCGCGCCCCAAGGTGTTCTGGCCGGACCGGCGGGCGGCGGCCCTCGCCCATGACGCGCAGATGGCCGGCGCCGGCGTCACCACGGTCTATGACGCGATCTGCGCCGGCGGCTTCGACCAGGCGAAGGCCGACCGGCGCGCGCTCTACGAGGTGATGCTGGACGCGGTGGACGAGGGCACGGCGTTCGGGCTCTTCCGCGTCGATCACCGCATTCATCTGCGCTGCGAACTCACCGACCACGGCCTGCCGGAGCTGGTGGACGCCGCGCTCGGGCGGCCGACGCTGGCGCTCGCCTCGCTGATGGACCACACGCCCGGCACCCGGCAATGGCGCAATGTCGAGCATCTGAAGGTCTATCTCTCCGGCATCGGCAAGGGCGGCGCGGATCTCGACCGCGAGGTGGCGGACCGGATCGAGCGGGCGCGCGGCGCCGTGGCCGGCAATTACGACCGCATGGTCGCGCTGTTTTCCGCCTCCGGCATCGTGCTCTCCAGCCATGACGACACCACCACCGCCCATGTGGACGAGGCGCTGGCGGCGGGCTGCACCATCTCCGAATTCCCCACCACGTTGGAGGCGGCGCGCGCCGCGCATCAGGCGGGACTCGCCACCATCGGCGGGGCGCCGAACGTGGTGCGGGGCGGCTCGCATTCCGGGGGCGTGTCGATGCGCGATCTCGCCGCCGAGGGGCTGCTCGACGCGCTCGCCTCCGATTATGTGCCGGCGAGCCTCTTGCAGGCGGCGATGGCGCTGACCCGCACGGTCGGCCTCAGCCTTCCCGCCGCACTGGGGCTGGTGACGGCCGCGCCCGCCCGCCTCGCGCGGCTCACCGATCGGGGCCGGCTGGCGCCGGGGCTGCGCGCCGATCTCGTGCGCTTCCGCCTCGCCGGGGACACGCCGGTGGTCGGCGAGGTCTACAGTGCCGGGCGGCGGGTGTTCTGACCATGGCCCCCTCACGCTACGCGGTTTACTTCGCCCCGTCCGCCGGCTCGCCGCTCTGGCGCTTCGGCTCGGCCGTCATCGGCTATGACGCGCAGTCGGGCGAGGATCTGCCGCCCCCGCCGCTGCGCCGCTTCACGCCGGAACGCTGGCGCGACGTCACCGCCGAGCCGCGCCGCTACGGCTTCCACGGCACGCTGAAGGCGCCGTTCCGCCTCGCCGCGGCCCGCAGCGAGGCCG
>JAEZMI010000418.1 GCA_023414975.1 Pseudomonadota bacterium
GCCCGATCTCGTGCTGATCGATGGCGGGCCCGGCCAGCTCAAGGCGGCGTCGGAAACACTGGCGGGGCTCGGCATCACCGATGTGCCGCTGATCGGTGTCGCCAAGGGACCCGACCGCGACGCCGGCCGCGAGACCTTCTACCGCGAAGGACAGGCGCCCTTCCGGCTGGAGCCGCGCGACCCCGTGCTCTATTTCGTCCAGCGCCTGCGCGACGAGGCGCACCGCTTCGCCATCGGCTCGCATCGCGCGCGGCGCAAGAAGGACATCACCCAATCCGGCCTTCAGGAGATTCCCGGCGTGGGTCCGACCCGCAAGCGGGCGCTGCTGCGCCATTTCGGCACGCTAAAAGCCATCGAGCGTGCCTCGCTCGGCGATCTCGAAAAAGTGCCCGGCGTGAACGCGGCGACCGCGCGGGCGGTGTATGACTTCTTTCACGCCAAGCCGTCATGATGGCGCGGGTGGACGGACCATGGTCACGCGATGGCCACAGGCGGGCCGCAGGATGAACGGGTGCGGGGCGTTCGGCACGGCGGCGATGAGGCCGTGCGATCGCCTGATCGTGCCAATGCGATTGACGCGACGGACGGGCGCCTTTACGTCCGTCCAAGGGGAGCCGGCACATCATGGTCGATGTCACAAGCAGTCCGCAGACGGTACGGGAGCCGACCATGAAGCGCGGCCACGCCTTCTCGCTGCCCAACATGCTCACCTATGGCCGCTGCGTCGCTGTCCCGGTCGTCGCTGCCTGCCTGTTCTGGGCGGATATTCTCGCCGGCGGCCTGTGGCTGCGCTGGGTCGCGCTGGCGATCTACATCGTTGCCGCGATCACGGATTTCTTCGACGGCTATCTCGCCCGTGCCTGGTCGCAGCAATCCGCCATCGGGCGCATGCTCGATCCCATCGCCGACAAGCTGCTCGTTTCCACCTCGCTGCTCATGCTGGCGTCGGACGGCACCATCCGCGGCTGGTCGCTCTGGGCGGCCGTGGTCATTCTCTGCCGCGAGATTCTCGTCTCGGGCCTGCGCGAATTCCTCGCCGAGCTTCGGGTGAGCGTGCCCGTCACGCGGCTCGCCAAGTGGAAGACCACGGCACAGCTCGTCGCGGTGGGCGTGCTGCTGGCAGGCCCGGCGGCGGATCTGCTGGTACCGGGCATCACCTTGGTCGGCATCGTGCTGCTCTGGGTCGCCGCCGTCCTCACGCTCTATACGGGCTGGGACTATTTCCGCGCCGGCGCGCGTCATCTCATCGAGGATGACCGGTGAAGGTGCTGTATTTCGCCTGGGTGCGCGAACGCATCGGCCGCGAAGCGGAGGAGATTGAGGTGCCCGCCGCCGTGCGGACGGTCGCCGATCTCGCCGGTTTCCTCGCGGAGCGCGGCGAGGGTTATGCCCATGCCTTCGAAAACCCGAAAGTCGTGCGCGCGGCTCTCGACCGCAAGCACGCCAAGCCGGACACACCGCTGGCGGGGGCGCGCGAGATCGCCTTCTTCCCGCCCATGACCGGCGGCTGAACGACGCTGACCGGCGGAGACCGCCATGCCCGCCCCCTCCCCGTTCACCGTGCGCATCCAGGCCGAAGATTTCGACGCCGCTTTCGAGACGAAGGCGCTGACGCGGGGGCGCACGGATGTAGGCGCCGTCGTCACCTTTACCGGCCTCTGCCGCGCTGACAATGCGACCGGCGGCGCGCCGCTGATTGCGCTGACGCTGGAACATTATCCGGGCATGGCCGAGGAGGAGATGGCCCGCCTCGTCGAGCAGGCCCGCACGCGCTGGCCGCTCACCGGTGCCACGGTCATCCACCGCTATGGCCGGATCGTGCCGGGCGACAACATCGTGCTGGTCGTCACCGCTTCGAGCCACCGCGCCGCCGCCTTCGAGGCCGCGACCTTCCTGATGGACTGGCTGAAGACCCGCGCGCCCTTCTGGAAGCTGGAAGAACGCGAAGAAGACCGCAATTGGGTCGCCGCCAAGGACAGCGACGACGAAGCCGCCGAGCGGTGGGGCTGATATCGCATCGGTCCCGGCAATCCGCGGCACGCGTCGGCGGGGCTCCAAAAAGAAAATGCCCGGCACGAGGCCGGGCATAGACTTGTCGGGCAGTCTGGCGCCGGGGCGCCACGTTGCTTGGTCTCAGGCCGCCGCCTTCTTCGGCTGCACTTCGGCCATGTAGTCGTCCATCAGCGTACGCGTCACCGGGCCGGGCTGGTAGTGGAAGCGGCCGGCGATCTCGGACACCGGCGTCACCTCGGCGGCGGTGCCGGTGATGAAGCACTCGTCGAAGCTGCCGAGCTCCTCCGGCATGATCGCCCGCTCGATCACCACGATGCCGCGGCGCTTGGCGAGTTCGATCACCGTCTGACGGGTGATGCCGTTCAGGAACGCATCGGCTTCCGGCGTGTGGATGACGCCGTCCTTGACGAAGAACACGTTGGCGCCGGTGCATTCGGCGACACGGCCGCGCCAGTCCAGCATCAGCGCGTCGGCATAGCCGTTCCGCTCGGCCGCGTGCTTGGAGATGGTGCAGATCATGTACAGGCCCGCCGCCTTCGAGGTCGAGGGAGCGGTCTGCGGGTCCGGCCGGCGGTACTTCGCCTCGTCGATGCGGATGCCCTTCAGCCGCTGCGCCGGATCGAAGTAGCTCGGCCATTCCCACGCCGCGATGGCGAGGTGGATCTGGTTGTGTTGCGCCGAGACGCCCATCATGTCCGAGCCACGCCAGGCGACCGGGCGCAGATAGGCGTCCTTCAGGTTCATCTTCGACAGCAATTCACGCGAGGCCGCGTTGATCTCGGCGTCGCTGTAGGGAATGTCGAAATCGAGAATGCGGGCGCTCTCGCGCAGGCGGGCGGTGTGCTCGTCGAGCTTGAAAATCTCGCCGCCATAGGCCCGTTCGCCTTCGAATACGCAGCTGCCATAGTGCAGCCCGTGGGTCAGCACATGGACCTGGGCGTCCTGCCACGGCACGAAGGCGCCGTCATACCAGATCCAGCCGCTACGTTTGTCGAAAGGCTCGCTAGCCATGGTGCATCTCCCAAATGGAGCCTTGAAGCGCCCTTTCGGCGCCGGCCCCTCTCGTCTTTCGGCCTTACAGGCCCCGGCGGTCGCGCGAGAGCGCAATCTTTTGCCTCGCAGCCGAAGTCCCGTTATCGTTTGCCGCCCAAAAAGGGCAGCGCGTCCTTCCCGTTTCGAGCCGATCGCCGGCAAGGCCGAACGATCCTTTCGTTGAACGGGACATCTCGGTAACGATCATAACGAAAAAAGTCAACATGGCTGACATAAATGTCTCGGCGCCGTCCCGCTCCGCCAAGGGCGATCCCAACGTGTCCGCGCGTCCCGCCGATGCCGGCGAGGACGATGCGCTGACCGATCTGATCGAGCTTTTCTTCTTCGCCTACAGGAACTTCGTCAGCGATCCCGACGAGATCCTGCAAGGAATCGGCTTCGGCCGGGCGCATCATCGCGTGCTGCATTTCGTCAGCCGCCACCCTGGTATGCGCGTGACGGACCTTCTCGACATTCTGCGCATCACGAAGCAGAGCCTTGGCCGCGTGCTGCGCGAACTGGTGGACCAGGGCTTCATCGACAGCCGGGCCGGCGCGTCGGATCGGCGCCAGCGCCTGCTGCACCTCACGCCCAAGGGCGAGGCGCTGGCGCAGCAATTCATCTCCATCCAGTCGCGTCGCATCCGCCGGGCGCTCACCGAATGCGGCCCCGACACACGCGAGAACGCCCGCCGCTTTCTTGTCGCCATGATCGATCCGGAAGATCGCGGCCCGATCGAGAAGCTGATCGCGCGCGCCGACCAGCAGGCCAGTGCCCGGACGGCAAAGGGCGCAGGCGACAAGCGCCCTCTGGCGCGGCCGGTTGGCTGAAGGGACCGCACATGCTCAACGCCGCCATCGGCTCAGCAACGGTAAGGACGATGCCCGCCGACGATGCTGTCCATCTCCTCATCGTTGACGACGACCGCCGTATCCGCGACCTCCTCTCGCGCTTTCTCACCGAGCACGGCTACCGCGTGACCACCGCCGAATCGGCCGCCGACGCCCGCGCGCGCCTGAGCGGACTGACCTTCGATCTGCTGATCCTCGACGTGATGATGCCTGGCGAGAACGGCTTCGACCTCGCGCGCCACGTGCGCACCGAGTCGAGCGTGCCGATCCTCATGCTCACCGCCCGCTCGGAGATCGGCGACCGCATCGAGGGGCTGGAGATCGGCGCAGACGACTATCTCGCCAAGCCCTTCGAGCCGCGCGAATTGCTGCTGCGCATCGGCAACATCATCAAGCGCTCGGCCACCCCGCCGGCGCAGGTGATCGAAACGGTGCGTTTCGGCCCCTTCGCCTTCCATCTGGAGCGCGGGGAACTCACCCGCGACGGCGAGCCCGTCCGTCTCACCGACCGCGAGCGCGACATGCTACGCGTGCTCGGCGAGCGGCCCGGCGAGACCGTGCCGCGTCAGGCCCTTGTGGCGCCGGGCGTCGCCGCGGGCGACCGCGCCGTGGATGTGCAGGTGAACCGGCTGCGCCGCAAGATCGAGCGTGATCCCGCGAACCCCGCTTATGTGCAGACCGTACGGGGCGTCGGCTATCGGCTGGTCGTGGCCCCTTGAGCCTGCTCGACACCCATATGGTGGGCGCCGCCCGCGAGCGGCTGCGGCTGACGCAGGCGCGGATGCGCGAGAACAATGCCCGCTTCGGCGCGTGGTTCAACCGCATCATGCCGAAGGGGCTCTATGCGCGCTCCCTCATCATCATCGTCACGCCGATGGTGATCCTGCAATCGGTGCTCGCCTTCGTCTTCATGGAGCGGCACTACAACACGGTGACGCGCCGCCTGTCGGCCGCCGTCTCGCAGGACATCACGGCGCTGAGCGATCTCGCCGTCGCCTTTCCCACGGCAGCCGATCAGGAGCGCATCAAGCAGATCGCCCAGTCGGCCATGGGGCTGACGGTGGATTTCCTGCCGGGCGAGCGCCTGCCGCCGCCGGGGCCGAAGCCGTTCTTCTCGATCCTCGATTCGAACTTCACCGGCGAGCTCGGCAAGCGGCTGCGCCGGCCGTTCTGGACCGACACGGTCGGCAATTCGAATCTCATCGAGGTGCGCGTCCAGCTCGACGGCACCGTGCTGCGCGTCTTTGCCCGCCGCACCCAGGCCTATCTGTCGAACTCGCACATCTTCCTGGTCTGGATGGTCGGCACCTCGCTGGTGCTGCTCGCGGTCGCCATCCTGTTCCTGCGCAACCAGATCAAGCCGATCGAAAAGCTGGCCGATGCCGCCATCGCCTTCGGCAAGGGACGCGATGTTTCCGGCTTCCGCCCGCGCGGCGCGCGTGAGGTGCGGGGGGCCGCGCTCGCCTTCCTCGAAATGCGCCGGCGCATCGAGCGGCAGATCGAGCAGCGCACGACGATGCTCGCCGGCGTCAGCCACGACATGCGCACCATTCTCACCCGCTTCAAGCTGGAACTGGCGCTGCTCGGCGACAGCCCGGACACGGAGGGAATGCGCAAGGACGTGGAAGAACTCCAGAACATGCTGGAGGCCTATCTCGCCTTCGCCCGCGACGATTCCGGCGAAACGCCCGTCGTCGCCGACGTCGCGCGCATCATCGAGGACACCCGCTACAATGCCGAGCGCCATGGCGCCAGCGTCGCCGCCAGCTTCACCGGCGACCCGATGGTGATGATCCGCGCCGATGCGTTTCGCCGGTGCCTCGCCAATCTGGCCGCCAATGCCTGGCGCCATGGCACGCGCATCGTGATCACTGGCCTGCGCGACGACCGCTGGCTGACCGTCTATGTCGACGACGACGGTCCGGGCATTCCGCCGGAGAAGCGCGAGGAGGTATTCCGCCCCTTTGTGCGGCTCGACGACGCCCGCAACCAGGATGCCGGCGGCTCCGGCCTCGGCCTCACCATCGCCCGTGACGCGGCCCGCTCGCATGGCGGCGATGTCAGCCTTGGTGAAAGCCCGCTCGGCGGCCTGCGGGCGACGGTTCGGATCCCGGTGTGAGCGTCAGAACAGCCGGGCGCCGTTCGGCACTTCGCGGTCGGGCTTGAACAGAACGACCGCGCCATCCTCATCGGGAAAACCGAGGGTCAGCACCTCGGACATCATCGGCCCGATCTGGCGCGGCGGGAAATTCACCACCGCCGCGACCTGCCGACCGACGAGGTCCTCCGGGGCGTAATGCACGGTGATCTGCGCCGAGGACTTCTTGCACCCGATATGGGGCCCGAAGTCGATGATCAGCTTGATCGCCGGCTTGCGCGCCTCGGGGAAGGGCTCCGCCTGGATGATCGTGCCCACGCGAATGTCCACTTTGAGGAAATCGGCGAAGGAAATCTGATCGAGCGGTGCGAGACTCACGGCGTACTCCCTTCAAGCACTCAGGCCGCGACGGGCTCCTCCGGCGGCTCATCCTTCTGGCGCCGTCGTCCGCCCGTGGCAAGCCGCATCGCCCCTTCCAGCAGCCCGAGCGCGCGCTGGCCCTTGTCCAGCTCGCGGTCGAGGGCCGCCATGGTGCGGGCGAGCGCGGGGTCCTCGTCGCGCAGAAAGGTCTGCAGCACGCGGGCATGGATCACCGCCAGCCCTTGCGCCCGAACGGCCCCCGGAAGACCGGCCGTGTCGATCTTCGCGGCCGCCAGCATCCATTGCTGAGAGCGCACGGCGAGCCTGTTGAGCGCCAGCGCGAAGAAGGGGTTGCGCCGCGCGGAGTCCGCGAGCGAGCGCAACGCCCGCTTATGCGGGCCGAGCACATCGAAGCGCCGCATCAGCACATCGAACAGCCGATCCCGCGCCGGCTCGTCCGCCATATCGTCGGTGGGCACGGCCAGGACCTTTCGGTCGGTATCGCGCACAAAGGCCGCGACCATATCGAAGGTCGAGCCATAGGCGGCGCGAAGCTCGGACAGCGAAACGCCCGCCTCCGCCGCCACATCGCCCAGACCGATACGCTCGAAGGGCCGCTCGGCAAGCAGAACGAGAAAGCTCGCGAGGATCGTCTCGCGCGCGGCCTCGCGGCCCGCGCCGCTTTCCGCCGCGGCATTGACCGGCTCTTCCATCGCCGGGCTCCCGCCGGCCTTGGACGTGCGGTTCGCCGTGGCTTTCGCGGCCGGTTGGGGCGAAGAGCCGCCGGTCTGTTTGCCGCCGGTCTGTTTGCCACCGGTCCGCTTGCCAACGGGCTCGCTGGCGAGCGCCTCACCGGCGGCCTTGGCGCCATCCTGCGTCGTCGTTCTGGAACTGCGTGCCATGATGACCTCCTGTCCTGAACGTGCCTGCCCTCAATGTAGGATGCACACTCCGGCAGGAGAAGGGCGGATCCTCGGAATGGCGGGGATCCGCCGGACGATCGGCGGCGATCAGCCCGCAAGTTCGCGCGAGCGCCGCGCCGCGGCCGTCACAGCCTCGGCGAGCAGCGGCCCGAAACCGTTCTCCTCATCCATCAGCACGGCGAGCGCCGCCGCCGTCGTGCCGTTGGGTGAGGTGACGTTCTTGCGCAACTGCGCCGGATCGATGCCCGAGCGCACCATCAACTCGCCCGCCCCGGCGACGGTCGCGCGGGCGAGACGATCGGCCATATCGGCGGGAAGACCGGCCTGCGCCCCCGCTGCCGCCAGCGCCTCGGCCAGCAGGAACACATAGGCCGGGCCGGAACCCGAGACGGCGGTGGCGACGTCGATCAGCGCTTCGTCCTCCACCCATTCCACCCCGCCGCTGGCACGCAGGAGCGCGTCCGCTGTCTGCATCTGCTCGGGCGTGACATTGGCATTGGGCACGGCCACGGTCACGCCGCGTCCAATGGCGGCCGGCGTGTTGGGGATGGAGCGCACCACGGCCGTACCCCCCGCGAAGGCGGCTTCGAGGAAGCTCAGCGTCCGTCCGGCCATGACCGAGACCACCAGCGTCTGCGGTCCTGCGAGCGGGGCGACCTTCGCCAGCACCTCGGGGGCCGTCTGAGGCTTCACCGCCAGCAGCATGACCGCGGGAGGACCGCCATTGAGCGGGTTCAGCGCGACTCCGCGGGCGCTGATCAGCGCGGCGACTTCCGGCGGCGGGCCGGGATCGATCACGGCGATACGCGCCGGCTCAAGGCCGAGGCCGATCCAGCCCTCCAGCATGGCGCCGCCCATCTTGCCGGCGCCGACCAGCAGCACCCGCCCGGGAATGTCGGAAAGTGTAACCATCGTGGAACCCTGCGTGTGAAGCGGAAGGAACGTGGGTTACGGCCAGCATAGCTCGTCACGCCTCGCAACGCGCGCCACCGCGCCGGGCATCCACGCTTTTGGCCGCAATTTGGGGAGCCCCTTCGGGGGCCATCCTGCGAGGCCGGGCCGCCGGGCGCCTCAGGATGACGTTGTTCCCGAACGGCACACCCGAACGCATCCCTTGGGCGGCCGACGCCCGTCATGCTGAGGAGCCGGCTGACAAGCCGGCCTCGAAGGAAGCCGGCGCGTCTCGTCATTGAGGAAGCGAAAGGCGGACATGACGCCCGCCCTTCGCTCAACTCCGGTGCCTCACGCCTCGCCGACGGTCTCGAACAGCGTGGCGTCCATCGCCTCGCGGGCGGACTTGCCGGCCCAGACGACGAACTGGAAGGCGGGGAAGTAGCGTTCCACCGCCTCGATGGCGCATTCCATGAGCACTTCGCACTGGCGGTCCGTCGCCTCGGCCCCGGCCAGAAGCAGGGCGTGGCGGAACATGATGACCCCCTCCTTCGACCACAGGTCGAAATGGCCGATCCACATCTGTTCATTGATGAGGGAGAGCAGGCGCAGCACCTCGGTCTTGCGCTTCTCCGGTACCTTCAGATCGAAGGCGCAGGCGATATGCAGCGCCTCGACCTCGTCCATCCATTGGAAGGAGACGTGACAGTCGGTCCAGCGGCCTTCGATGGAGATGGTGATCTCATCCTCGGCCGAACGCTCGAAGGCCCATTCATTGAGCGCCGCCATGCGCTCGACCAGATCCAGCGGATTGAGACGGGTGTCGGACTCGAAGTCTGTATAGGTCATGCTCGACCTCGCGAGGGTGGGCACGGACGCAGGTCGGACGCGCTCAACGCTCTGGTCCTCGCAGGCGGGTCTCCGTTCGGAAAAGCGCCGTTGTCGACTTTATCGCGCTGGATAGGCACCTCACTGAGACCGTCAGCCTGGACCGCCGGATGAACGGTCCATGGCAAAGGTGTCGGGATTCGCGGCGTTGCGGCAAGCGGCGATGCGCCGCATCCACATGCGGATGGATCAGCCGAGTGAATCCGGCGGGCTGAGATTGGCCTCGAGCGCGGCAATGCGGGCTTCGAGGCGTTCGTTCTCCTCGCGCGCGGCGGCGGCGAGTTCCTTCACGGTCTCGAACTCCTCGCGGGTGACGACATCGAGCTCGCGCAGGATGCGTTCCGCCTGCGAGCGCATCACGGTCTCGGCCTCGCGGCGCACACCGGACGCGACGCCGGCGGCATCGTTCATCAGCCGGGCAAAATCGTCGAAGATGCGGCTGGTGGTCTGGGTCATGGTCTTCTCCCGGCTGGGGCTCGTCACGTAGCGCGCCATTACGGGGAGAATGGGGCGCCGCAACGGGCTCTGCAAGGGCCGTGGTTCGTGGGTGCCTTTGTCAGGGCATGGCGCACCCGCCTTTTCCGGCCCATGCGCCTTGATCCCGTCACGCGGCGCGGGCAAGAGGCGCGGCGCGGTCACGGGAATCGGCGGCGCTCCACCCGCCCATCGGCCTCCGTCCGTGCTTGCTCTCGCCCGGCGTTCGTGCTGCCCTCCTGCCGCCCTCGCAACGCGCCATGCCCATGCTCGCTCCCCCGTTCTTCGTCCTGCCCTTCCCCACCATCCACCCGGTGCTCATCGAGCTCGGGCCGTTCGCCATCCGCTGGTACGCGCTGGCTTATGTCGCCGGGCTGCTGATCGGCTGGTGGATGGCCAAGCGCCTGTGCGAGCGCCCCGCGCTGTGGGGCGGGCGGGCCCCCATCCCGCCGGAGGCGTTCGACGATGCGGTGGTGTGGATCGCCTTCGGCGTCATCCTGGGCGGGCGCATCGGCTATGTGCTGTTCTACAATTTTGCCTATTACATCCAGAACCCGCTGGAGGCGCTGACCGTCTGGCATGGCGGCATGGCGTTCCATGGCGGCTTCCTCGGCTCGATCCTCGCCATGTACCTGTTCTGCCGGCGGCGCGGGCTCTCCTTCGTGTCCATGCTCGACATCGCCGCCGCCGTGGTGCCGATCGGTCTGTTCTTCGGGCGGCTGGCGAACTTCATCAATGGCGAGTTGTGGGGCCGCCCGACGGATGTTCCCTGGGCCTTCGTCTTCCCGCATGGCGGGCCGGAGCCGCGCCACCCGAGCCAGCTTTATGAGGCGGGGCTCGAAGGGCTCGCCATCTTCATCATCCTCCAGCTCGCCATCCGCGCCGGGGCGCTCGCCCGCCCCGGCACGATCGCGGGCAGCTTCGTCTTTCTCTATGGATGCGCCCGCATCTTCGTGGAGTTCTTCCGCGAACCCGATCCGCAGCTTGGCTACCTGTTCGGCGACTGGCTGACCATGGGCATGCTGCTGTCGCTGCCCATGCTGGCGCTCGGCCTCTGGCTCATCGCCCGCGCGCGGCGGCGCCCGCCGCTATCGGCCGACACGCCCGCATGACGACGCCGCTCGCCGCCGAGATTGCCCGCGAGATCACACTCACCGGGCCGCTCACGGTCGCCGACTATATGGAACGCTGCCTGTTCCACCCGTCCCTCGGCTATTACACGACGCGCGAACCCTTCGGCGCCGCCGGTGATTTCACCACCGCGCCGGAGATCAGCCAGATGTTCGGCGAGCTCCTCGGCCTCTGGGCGGCCGATAGCTGGATGCGGCTCGGCGCGCCCTCCCCCTTCATCCTCGCCGAACTCGGGCCGGGGCGCGGCACGATGATGGCGGATGCGCTGCGCGCCACCCGGCTCGTGCCCGGCTTCCACGCCGCGATGCGGGTCGTTCTGGTGGAGGCCTCGCCGCGCCTGCGGGAACGACAGGCGGCAGCGCTCGCGGCCTATGACGTCGCATGGGCGGGTTCGCTCGAGGACGTGCCTCCCGGCCCGCTGATCCTGCTGGCCAATGAGTTCATCGACGCGCTGCCGATCCGGCAGTTCCTGCGCACGACGGAGGGCATCGCCGAACGCATGGTGGGGCTCGATGACGCCGGTTCCCTCGCCTTCGGCCTGCGGCCGGGCGCCCGTCTCGATGCACGGGCGGAGGCGCGCCTGCGCGACGCGCCGCCCGGCGCGCTTCTGGAGCTCTGCCCGGCGGGGCTCTCGGTTGCGGAAAGGCTCGGCGCCCGGCTGGCGGCGTCCGGCGGGGCGGCCCTCTTCGTCGATTACGGCCATGCGGGCCCGCGCGAGCCGGGCGGCGGGTTTGGCGACACGCTTCAGGCGCTGCGCGCCCACGCCTTCGACGATGCGCTCGCCCATCCCGGCGAAGCCGATCTCACCGCCCATGTGGACTTCGCCGCGCTCGCCACCGCCGCCCTTGGCACGTCCACCCTTGGCACCGGCGCCCGCGCCTTCGGCCCCATCCCGCAGGGCGCGCTGCTGGAGCGCCTCGGCATCGCCGCCCGCGCCGAGCGGCTGAAGCGCGACGCCGATGCGGAAACGCGCGCCGCCATCGACGCCGCCCATGCCCGCCTGTCCGGGTCCGGCGAGGGGCAGATGGGCACCCTCTTCAAGGCGCTCGCTCTGGTGCATCCTGCGCTGGACGAAATCGCCGGATTCGCCCCCGGCGAGGAATTCAGGAACACTGCCGCATGAAGGTCGAATCCGCCGCTCTCGCCGCCCTGCCGGGCATGCGCCACGCCTTCTTCACCCGCGAGGGCGGCGTCTCGGAAGGGCTCTATGCCAGCCTGAACGGGGGCACCGGCTCGAACGACGACCCCGCCCGCGTCACTGAGAACCGCGCCCGGATGGCGCAGGCGCTCGGCGTGCCCAAGACGCACCTGCTCACCTGCTGGCAGGTCCATTCACCTGACTGCGTGGTCGTCGACGGCCCCTGGGCCGAGCGCCCCAAGGCGGATGCGGTGGCGACCAGCACGCCCGGCATTGCCGCCGGTGTTGCCATCGCTGATTGCGGGCCGGTGCTCTTTGCCGATGGCGAGGCGCGCGTCGTGGGCGCCGCCCATGCCGGTTGGAAGGGCGCCGTCGGCGGCGTGCTTGAATCCACCGTTGCCCGCATGGAAGAGCTTGGCGCCCGGCGCGAGAACATGGTCGCCGCCATCGGCCCGCTGATCCGGCAGCCGAGCTATGAGGTCGGGCCTGATTTCATCTCGACGCTCATCGGGCTCGACCGGGAGAACGAGCGCTTCCTTATCCCCTCCCCGCGCGAGCACCACGCGCTGTTCGACCTGCCGGGCTACATCGCGGCCCGGCTCGCGCGCATCGGGGTGGGCACGATCGACGATCTCGGCCTCGACACCTATGCGGACGAGGCGCGCTTCTTCAGCTACCGTCGGGCGACGCATCGCGGCGAGCCCGATTATGGCCGGCTGATCGCCGCCGTCACCCTCGTCTGATCCTTCTGCACGGAGTCCCTCATGGCGCTGCATTTCACCGGCCCGGAATTCGCCCGCCGCAAGGAGCGCCTTCTTGCCGCCATGGCCGAGCACCGGCTCGACGGCCTGCTGATGTTCCAGCAGGAGTCGATGTACTGGCTCACCGGCTACGACACGTTCGGCTTCTGCTTCTTCCAGTCGCTCTGGCTGGGCGCGGATGGGCGGATCGCCCTGCTCACCCGCTCGGCGGACCTGCGGCAGGCGCAGCACACCTCGATCATCGAGGATATCCGCATCTGGACCGACCGGGCCGACGCCACGCCGCAGGCGCAGCTGCGCGACATGGTCGAAAGCCTCGGCGGCCTCGGCACGCGCATCGGCGTCGAATATGAGAGCTACGGCCTCACCGCCGCCAATGGGAAGAAGCTCGACGCGGCGTTCGACGGCGCCGCGACACTGGTCGACGCCTCCCGGATCGTCGACCGGCTGCGCGCGGTGAAATCCCCGGCGGAGATCACCTATGTGCGGCAGGCCGGCAAGCTGGCGCTCGCGGCGCGCGAGGCCGCCGTCGCCACGGTCGCGCCGGGAGTCGACGAAGGCGAAATCCTCGCCGCCATGCAGGGCGCGGTGTTCCGGGGCGGCGGCGACTACCCGGCGAACGAGTTCATCATCGGTTCGGGCGCCGACGCGCTGCTCTGCCGCTACAAGGCCGGGCGCCGCAAGCTCGACGCCGAGGACCAGATCACGCTGGAATGGGCGGGCGCCTACCGGCACTACCACGCGGCCATGATGGAGACCGTCGTGGTCGGCCCGCCGCGCGACCGGCACCTCGAACTGTTCGCCGCCGCCAAACAGGCGATGGAGGCCTGCGCCCATGCCATCATTCCCGGCAAGACGGCGGGCGAGGTCTTCACCGCCCATGCCCATGTGATGGATGGCCACGGGCTGGAGAAGCACCGGCTTGCCGCCTGCGGCTACTCGCTCGGCGCGAAATTCACACCCTCCTGGATGGACCCGCCCATGTTCTATGCCGGGCATGAGTGGGTTCTGGAGCCCGGCATGGTCATGTTCGCGCACATGATTCTCATGGACAGCGACACCGGCACGGCCATGTGCCTCGGGCGGACCTTCCTGATCGGCGTTAACGGTAACGAGTGCCTAACGGACGCCCCTCTGGACCTAATCGTTAATTAGTTTTAACCATTCCCCGTCTGCCGGTGGCGGCGCGGCTCCTCTCGGGGACCCCCCCCTCCACCGCTCTCAGGGGATGGTGAGATGATCGATCGACTCCGCCGGCTGATGGGCCGGCGCCTGCCGACGACCGCGGCGCTGATCGCCGCTCTTGCCCTCGGGGGCTGCCAGACCGCGAATGGCAACAAGCCCGTCGCCTCCACCTCCATTACCGGCGGCAACAACGCCATCGCCTTCGAATCGATCGACGGTCCGCCCCAGCCGGTGTTCGACAAGCTGGTGGCCAGCCTCTCCACCGAGGCCAGCGCGCGTCAGGTGAAGGTGGTCTCCCGCCAGTCGCCGGCCGCCTACCGCGTGCGCGGCTACCTCGCCGCCGCTGTCGCCAATGGCAAGGGCGAGGTCGATTGGGCCTGGGACGTCTTCGATGCCGATCAGGAGCGCGTGCTGCGTGTCTCCGGCACCGAGAAGGTGGGCGATGGCAAGGATGTCTGGAACAAGCTGGACGACGCCGCCCTGACACGCATCGCGGCGCAGAGCCTCGACGAGATCAGCACCCGCCTCGCCAATGGCGTCCCCGCTCCGGCCGCCGCGAGCGATCCGGCCGCCGCGGAGTCCGCGCCGGTCGAGACACCCGGCGCGGCGCCACCCGTGCGCGAGGACGACGGCCCGGTCGTTGCAGAAGGCGCGGCCGATGAGCCGGGCCCTGCCGTTGCGGAAGCTACGACGCAGGATGGCGGCGCGGCTCTCACCTTCGCCGCACATCCCTGAACGCGGCCGCAGGCGCTGGTACCCTACAACCATGGTACGGGCGCCAAGAAGCTGCGGCGAGGCTTCGGACTCCGCTTTACAGCGCGAGCCCGCCCGCCTATCAGGTCGGCGCGACGGTTGTAAGACGGTCAGATACGTGTAGGACGGCTGGGAGCGCGCCGGGAATGTCGAATAATAACGGGTCGATCAAACTCGTCGCCGGCAATGCCAATCGGCCGCTCGCGGAAGCCATCGGCGCCTATCTGCAAACCTCTCTGACCAAAGCGGTCGTCCGCCGTTTCGCGGACATGGAGATCTTCGTCGAGATCCAGGAGAATGTGCGCGGCAAGGACGTCTTCGTCCTCCAGTCCACCTCCTTCCCGACCAATGACCATCTGATGGAGCTGCTCATCATCATCGATGCGCTGCGCCGCTCCTCGGCCAAGCGCATCACCGCGGTGCTGCCCTATTTCGGCTATGCCCGCCAGGACCGCCGCTCCTCCGGCCGCACCCCCATCTCCGCCAAGCTGGTCGCCACCCTCATCACCCATGCGGGCGCCGACCGCGTTCTGACGGTCGACCTGCATGCCGGCCAGATCCAGGGCTTCTTCGACATCCCGACCGACAATCTGTTCGCCGCCCCGGTGATGGTGGCCGACGTCAAGTCGCGCTTCGATCTGTCGAACCTCATGGTGGTCTCGCCGGATGTCGGCGGCGTGGTGCGCGCCCGTGCGCTGGCCAAGCGCATCGACGCCCAGCTTGCCATCGTCGACAAGCGTCGCGAGCGGCCGGGCGAGAGCGAGGTGATGAACGTCATCGGCGATGTCGAGGGCAAGCGCTGCATCCTCGTCGACGACATTATCGATTCCGGCGGCACGCTGGTGAACGCGGCCGACGCCCTGCTGGCACGCGGCGCGACGGAGGTGCACGCCTACATCACCCATGGCGTCCTGTCGGGCGGCGCCGTCTCGCGCGTCACCGCCTCGAACCTCAAGGAACTGGTCATCACCGATTCGATCCAGCCGACCGAAGCGGTCCGCGTGGCGCGCAATATCCGTGTCGTATCCATCGCCAGCCTGCTGGCGGAGGCGATCGGGCGCACCGCGCATGAGGAAAGCGTCTCCTCTCTTTTCGATTGAACGACCAAGGGTTTGGCCTGGACCCACGGCGTCATGGCCGCCGCTCCGGGCGGTTATTGTGCATTGCGCCATGATCGCTCCACTTTTCGGCCCCACGATTCCCTCTCGCGACAACAGACGGGACGTGGTGATGAGGCGCCTCTTTCCGCGCGGATGCCGGCCGGCCATCGCGGCACGTGCCCCGCGCTTTACCGGACGAGCCATCGGCCTTCCCCTGCTCACCGCCCTGCTTCCGGTCGTTGCGGCGCCCGCCGGCGCCCAGCCGGCCTATGACGGCGCGACCTATGATCCCTGGAGCGGTATCACCGTCACGGTCACGCCGCCGCCGGAAGAGCCCTCGGCTTATGACGCGGCGGTTGCCGGCGCGCCGGCCGAGGAACAGCCCGCGGTCCCCGACAATGTCGCGGCCGCTGCGGCCACGATCGAGGATACGCATGAACCTTCGCTCTGGGAGGCGCTGAGCCTGGCCATTGGCGGCGATACGCCCGAACTGCCGAAAGAGAAGCCCGCGCCGAACCAGCTTCTGCCGGAACGCAAGCCCGTGGTCACGGCAACGAAGCCCTCGCTGCCGACGAGCCTTGAGCTGCAGCAGGGTCCCGCCAATCTCGCCGTCACCACCAGCGCCAGCGGCTCGGCGGCGAAATCCGGCCTGTCCGGCGCCACGGCCGGCGGTGCCTCGGGCGAGATCAAGGCGCGGTTTGGGGTCGAGCAGAACAATCTCTGCATCTACAGCACCGGCGTGGTCGGGGCCTCCGCCAGCACCAGCGCGCCCTCGCTCTACGACAATCTCGCCGTCACCACCAGCGCCAGCGGCTCGGCGGCGAAATCCGGCCTGTCCGGCGCCACGGCC
>JAEZMI010000043.1 GCA_023414975.1 Pseudomonadota bacterium
GGATGACAGTGGGGACGAGGAGGATGCCGGTCCCGGCGCTTATAACCCGCCGAGCGGGCCCGCGGCGGCGACGTCCCCCGACACGGTCGCTCCCGCGCCGGCGGCCGCGGCGCCCGCTCCCCCACCACCGGCGGCTTCCGCTCCGGCGAATGGCCGTGTCCGGGTGATTCCCGGTGTCGCCGTGCCCCCAGGCACCGCGCCCCAGGAGGCGGCGGGGGTCGGCACGGGCGTGGGAACGGGCGCACCCGACGGCTCCGCCGGTACGGCCTCGGTGATCGCGCGCGACGCCGACGGCACAACCCCGACCCCCTAAGGCCACCAAAACAAAGCGCCCCGGTTTCCCGGGGCGCCGAACATCTGGGAACAGGGCGCGGCGACACCGCGCCCTGGCTTAGGGTGCCGTCACGCGGCGCGCGCGTCCGCGCTCTCGTTCACCTTGGCTTCCAGCACGCGCGGGCTCGCGCTGCCGGCGGCGATCGGGATGCGACGCGGCTTCATCGCCTCGGGGATTTCCCGCACGAGGTCGACGTGAAGCAGGCCGTTGGCGAGCGCGGCGCCCCGCACTTCCACATGGTCGGCAAGCTGGAAGCGGCGCTCGAAGGCCCGCGCGGCGATGCCCTGGTAGAGCAGCTCACCGGCGTTCGCCCCGTTACGCGTGGTCTCGACCTTATGGTCGCCACGGATGGTGAGGGTGTTTTCCTTCACCTCGATGTCGAGGTCCTGCTCCGTGAAGCCGGCGACCGCTACGGTGATGCGGTAGGCGTTCTCGCCGGTGCGCTCGATGTTATAGGGCGGGTAGGTGGTGGTGGTGTCCACCGTGCCCATCTGGTCGAGCAGGTTGAACAGGCGATCGAAACCGACGGTCGAACGCTGCAGGGGGGTAAAGTCGAACGTACGCATAGGCATATCCTCACTTTCAAGCGACATGCGATGGAAGATCCGCTCGCCTGAGCCGGACCTGGTTGCGTACCGCCATCTGGCCGGTACATGTTCGAGATAGGTAGGCCGGCGGAAGGCGCAAGAGGGGGCAAAGAGAGAACGGAAGTCGACCTGTCGTGCCGGCTGAACGGGAGATGAACGGTCCGCTCCGGGCCGGTTCACGGCTTCCGCGCTATCGAAACCTGCCCCCCGTCCGGACCAGCCCTCAGGAGAGGATGCGTGCACCGACGCTTAAATGGGCCGATCGCGCTTTTCCTCCTGGCCGCGCTCGCGGGCGGGCATATGGCCTTTGCGCCCCCCGTCCGCGCACAGACGCCGCCGGCGGGGATATTCCTCGCGCAGGGCTATCCGCCGCCGGGCCCCTACGGTCCGCCACCCGGTCCGTTCGATCCCTATAACGCGCCGCCGGCGCGGGGCGGCGAGGTGGATGATGCTGCCGCCGCGCGGATGCTGGCGGCACGCGGCTTCACCAACATCTCGGTCATTCGCCGTCGCGGCCCGACGCTGGTGATGGAGGCGAACGGGCCGCGCGGGGAACGGGTGCAGCTCATCGTCGATGCCATGTCCGGGGCCATCAACGGGATGAAGGTGATCGGCTTCGGCGACAAGCGCTATTGACGGCGGCCCCTTTTCCTAACGACAGATGGAACGCGGTTACGGATTGTTCCGTCACACGGCTTCGCTATAAGCGCTGCCCAACCGTGCGTCCGCCGCGCATCGCCTGCGCCCGCCGCTCTCGCCTTCCCTCTCTCTCGTGCAAGATGCCGCCTGATGACGCTGTTCAGCACCAAGGACAACCCCGTGCCCGAGGGCGCGCAGGCCGGGCAGTTCACGACCGCCGATGGCGTGGCGCTGCGCTTTGCCCGCTGGAACCCGGAGGGGAGGTCGCGCGGCACGATCTGCCTGTTCGCGGGGCGTACCGAGAAGATCGAAAAGTATTTCGAGACGGTGCGCGATCTGCGGAAGCGTGGCTTCACCGTCGCGACGATGGACTGGCGCGGGCAGGGCGGTTCGCAGCGCCTGCTGCGCAATCCCATGAAAGGCCATGTCGGGGATTTCGGGGATTATCAGCACGACCTTGAAGCCTTCATGCGCCAGGTGGTCATCCCTTCCTGCCCCGCGCCCTTCTTCGCGCTGGCCCATTCCATGGGCGCGGCGATCCTTCTTGATTCCGCGCGCGGGGGCGAACGCATCTTCGACCGCATGTTCCTGGTCGCGCCGATGCTCGAACTGGCGCTGGTGAAGCACGATTTGACCGCGCGGCGGCTGGCGCGGGTGCTCGCGGGCATCGGCTTCTCGCGGGCCTATGTGCCGCGCGGGCGGCGGGTCCGGCTCAACGAGTTCCATTTCGAGGGCAACCGGCTCACCTCGGACCCCACGCGCTTTGCCCGCAACCTGACCATCACCATGGAACAGCCGCAGCTCGATGTCGGGCCGCCGACCATTGGCTGGGTGACGGCGGCGTTCGACCTGATGGAGCGTTTCGCCGCGCCGGAGACAGCGCGCGCGATCCGCCAGCCGCTTCTCATCGTGGCGGCAGGCGCCGACCAGATCGTCTCGACGCCGGCCATCGAGCGGTTCGGCACGCGGCTCATCGCCGGGGCGAGCCTCGTCATTCCCGGCGCGCAGCACGAACTGCTTCAGGAGCGCGACACGTTCCGCGAGCCGCTTCTCGCCGCCTTCGATGCCTTCATTCCCGGCAGTTCCAGCTAGCGCATGCGCCGATCCGCATGCGCCAATCCGCCTGGCCCGCAGGCCGGTCGGATCAGCCCTGCTGAAGCACCTTCAGCGCCGCTTCATGGGTGCGCGGATCACCCGCCGCGATGACGCGGCCGCTGGAGAGGTCGCTCGTCCCCTCCCAACTGGTGACGATGCCGCCCGCCCCCTCGATGACCGGGACCAGCGGCATGATGTCGAAGGCCTTGAGATTGGTCTCGATGACGAGATCCACATGCCCGGCCGCCAGCATGCAATAGGCGTAGCAATCGCCGCCGTAACGCGGCAGGCGGACCTGCTCCTCCACGGCGTGATAGCGGGCGCGGTCGGCCTCACCCATCAGGCGCGGGGAGGTGGTGAGAAGGATCGCCTCCTCCAGCCCGGCGCAGGGGCGGACCCGCAGGCGGCGCTCCCCGGCGGGGCCGCGATAGCGGGCCACGGCGCCGTCGCCGTAGAAGCGTTCGCCGATGAAGGGCTGGTGCATCATGCCATAGGCCGGCGCGTCCTCGCGGCACAGCCCGATCAGCGTGCCCCAGGCGGGCAGGCCGGTGATGAAGGACTTGGTGCCGTCGATCGGGTCGAGGACCCAGACATATTCGGCGTCCGGCGACTCGTCGGGGAACTCCTCGCCGCGCACGCCATGGCTCGGGAAGTGCCGGCGGATGAGGGTGCGCATGGCCTGCTCCGCCGCGCGGTCGGCCGCGGTGACGGGATCGAAGGCGCCGCCGCGATTCTTGTCCTCGACGCCGATGGCCGTGCGGAAGAAGGGCAGGATGGCCTGGCCGGACACGGTCGCCAGCTCATGCACGAATGCCTCGAAATCCACCGCGCCCATGGGCCGCTCCCGCTGCTTCGCCGGCCTCCCGGCGCTGCGCAACGCATATCGGCCTGCGCCCGCATCGGCAATCCGCCCTCATGCTTGCGGAGGGATTCGTCCTCGCAGGGGCGAATTCAGCGGCCCGGCGGCAGGATTGCGTGGGACGCTGGGGTCGCGGCGCATAGAGGCCCGCGCTAACCGCATGGCTGCCATTCCGGAAAGACCAAGGAATGAGCATGCCTAACCGTTGCGCGGCAAAGGCGAAGCTGGCATATTCAAGTGGTGCGGTATGGCGATTGGCGTCGCCCTACCGCCGCCCTCCTTGGGCGTTTCCTCCCTAGACTTGGGCCGCTCCGGCAACGTGAGCGGCCCCTTTCTTTTCTAACCCTCTGAAATCTCAGTCGTTTGCAGCAGGCCGCCGGCACGCTGACGGTTGGCGCATGCCGCCGGTGTGCGCTTCGGCGTGGCGGTATCTCGCTGCCTGCACCATGGGTTGCGAGGTTCGCATGATGCGCGCGAAGGGCGCGAAAGGCGTCATTCGCACTCACGCTCGGGTGAGGTGGGTTTCGTTTCTTTCGTTTTGGCCTTGCCAATTGTGCGGCGCACCGTTATGTATTCGCCAGTGCCTGGGCGTGATTGGCGTCGCGCCCCGGCCGCCCTTCTTGGGCGTTTCCTCCCTAGACTTGGGCCGCTCCGCTATCGCGCGAGCGGCCTCTTTCTTTTCGGGCGCTGGCGGCGGGT
>JAEZMI010000105.1 GCA_023414975.1 Pseudomonadota bacterium
CCCAACCCGATCCCATCCCGAACTCGGCCGTTAAACTCCTCTGCGCCGATGGTACTATGTCTTAAGACCTGGGAGAGTAGGTCGCTGCCAGGCCTGCAAAACACAGCAATCGCTTCATCACAAACCCCCAAAACGCCGCCCGTGCCAAACGCCCGGGCGGCGTTTCGTTGCGCTACATCCCGCGGCACACGCGCCGTGCACCTGCCCACACAAACGCCCGGATGACACCGCGCGGCACCCGCGCCGAACAGGACGCGGAACGCCGTGCAGCGGACGCGGAAGACGCTACGCGGAACATCAATGCGCCACGCCGAATGATCTGAGCTCCTGCAGGCAACAGCGCCACCGGGCGCAAACGCCGTGAACCCTCCCCGGACATTCCCTTCGGGCGCCCGCACTCCCCTAAACCGGCGCGGCCCATCTCTACACCGCGCGGCCGAGCGACGGTGCCGACCGATGTGGGCTCTGATCTGAGCGTGTCGACGTTCGAGGGCTTTCGTCGGGGGTTGGGCCCGCGCGACGTCGGTTACATGGAATTACATGGTAAGTACCTAAACGGCGCTGCCGGTTGCTGTACATTGGCGTTCAGGGATCGCTCTTCCCCGAACGTGCCACGGCCTCGATGTGAACGCCGCCCCGGCTCGCCCGCCGATCCGCCTCAGTCCGTCCGTTCACCCGTCAGTTCCGTCAGCCGACGGCGCATCTCGTCGGTGTAGCGGCGGATTGCCTCGCGCTCGCCGAGGACGCCGACCACCTTTTCCTGGCCATCCACCACCGCGAGCGCCTCCGCGTCGTCGGCCTCGAAGGCTGTGAGCGCGTCGCGGATGGTGAGGCCGGGAGACAATGTCGGGCCGGGGGGCGGCAGCAGCGCCCCCAGCGTGGTCTCCGCCGAGGCCTGATCCAGGATGGCGGGCGCGAGCATGCCGGCATAGCGCCCCTCTGCCGTCAGAACGACGAAGGCGCCGCTGGAGCCGGGCGGGTAGAGGCGCCGCGCCTCGCCGGCCGTCATCGCCAGGTCGAGCCGCGGCACGTCGCGCCGCATCAGGCTTTCGACGGTAATCTCCTGCAGCCAGCCGACATCATGCGCGCCGCGGATATTTTCGCCGCGCAGATGAAAGCGCCAGGTGGCGAAAGAGAAGCCGAACAGGCGGCGGGTGACCAGCGAGGCGATGCCGGAGGCGGCGAGGACGGCGAGGGTGAGCCGCAGATCGCCGGTCATTTCCAGCGCCAGCAGCGTCATCGTCATCGGTCCGCCGACCACGGCCACGGCCAGCGACGCCATGCCGATCAGGGCATAGAAAGCAGGCGAACCGTCGTTCCCCGGCAGCAGAACATCGAGACCGGCGGCATAGAGCCGGCCGGCGAAGACGCCCATCATCAGCGAGGCGAAGAACAGACCGCCGCGAAAGCCCGCGCCGATGGAGAGGGCGGAGGCTGAGAGCTTCGCCGCCAGCAACGCCGCGAAGGTGAGCATCGCGCCATCGGCGGCGATGTAGTGATAAACCGCGCCATGTCCGGCCGACAGCACGGCCGGGTTCCACAGCGCGATCGCGCCGATGACGAGCCCGGCGAGAGCCGGGCGCAGCCAGACCGGCAGGCCGGTGCGGCGAAAGCCCGTCTCCACCAGCGTCACGCCGCGCATCGCAGCGATGCCGAGCAGCGCCGCGAGCAAACCGAGCAGCATCGCGGGCGGCAGATGCGTGATGGGCGGCACGTCGAGCCGGGGCAGCGGCATATTCCCCACGGGGCCGAGCATATGGCGGGTGAGACTGGCGGCGAAGGTCGCCGTCATCATCGGCGCGAAGGCGGGAATGGCATAGGTGCCGAGGATGAGCTCGAAGCCGTAAAAGGCCCCCATAAGCGGCGCGTCGAAGGCCGCGCCGATGGCGGCGCCGGCCCCGCAGGCGACGAGAAGGCGCAGATCCGCCCGGCGCAGGTGCAGCCATTGGCCGAGCGCGGAGGCAAGCCCGCTCGCGGCCTGCGTGTAGCCGGCCTCCAGCCCCACCGACGCGCCGACACCGCTCGACGCGAGCGTCTGCACGGCAACGACCGCACTATTGCCGAGGGACATGCGCCCGCCATGCAGGGCGTTGGCCTCGATCGGGTCGACCGTCGGGGCGCCGGTGCGGCGGGCGAGCCGCCAGCTGGCAAGCCCGAAGGCCAGTCCGCCCAGAGCGGGGCCGAGAAGCAGGAGCGGCACGGCAATGCCCGGTGTGATCGACAGATGGGCGTCGGGCCCGATGCGGAAAATCACCACGTGCAGCGCCTGCATGCCCGCGTTCATCGCGACGACGACGAGGCCGGCGCCCACGCCCACCAGGGCGGCCAGGAGGACGATGGCGATCTCGCTCGCCCGCAGCTTCTGCTTCAGCCTCTGCTGCAGCCGCTGAAGGGGAGGGCCGTCAGGTCCGGGGGCGGGATCAGGGGGCACGGCGCTCTCGTGGGCAGCTTTCCCTGCCTGAGTAGGTAAGGTCGCCGGCTTGCGCAACCCGCGTCCGTTTCCCGCGTTTGATCCTCGCTCTCGCCGGACGTCACCCGCCGCGAGAGCGGAGGCGGAGGCCGAGATGCCGGAACTCGTGCGCTTTCTCATTCGGCACGCCCTGATCGGCGCAGGGCTCGCGGTGCTTTTCGTCACCGGCCTGCTTGTCTTCGACAGCGCCCGGCTTGGAATGCTGATCTGGGCGTCGCCTTCCGGCGGGCTCGCCCTCGTCCTGCTGACCATCGGCATGGCGATCACCTTCGCCAGTGCGCAGATGGGCTTCGCGGTGATGCTGCTGACCGAGAAGGATCCGGCCGGAGACCCGCCGGAGCCACGAGGGTGGATGCAGCCCGTTCCGCTGCGCCGCCGCCGGCGTATGCCCTAATCCATCGCCACGCCCGGCTTGCCGCCCCGCCAGTTTGCCGCGGCCCTAGCCTGCCACAGCTCTTGCCGGACTGCCGGCGTTCATCTCGTCGTCGCTCACCGGCAGCGTGATGGTGAACACGGCGCCGTCCGCGTCGTTCTCGACCGCCAGTGCGCCGCCGTGATCGCGAATGATGCCGAAGCTGACGGACAGACCAAGCCCCGTGCCCTTGCCTGCCGGTTTGGTGGTGAAGAAGGGCTGGAAGATCTTCCCGATGACGGCCTCCGGGATTCCACCGCCATTGTCGCGCACCGTGATGCATGCGCAGGTACGGCCCGCTTCCCGCCGCCAGCCGATCGAGAGGTTGATGTGGCCCTCGAAATAGGCGTGGTGCTCGCGACGCGCGCAAATGGCATCGCGCGCGTTGAGGACGAGGTTGATGAGCACCTGCTCAAGCTGCTCCTGGTGGCAGCGCACGTGCAAGTCGTTGTTGAGTCCCGAGAGGGTGAGATCGATGGTGTCTACCCGCAGCTCAGACCCGAGAATGAGGGCCATGCCTTCCACCGCGGCGCTAATCGAACACAGTTCCGGCGCCAGCGAGCTCTTGCGGCCGAAGATGCGCATGTGATCGATGATGACCTTCATACGTTCGACCTGGCGGACGATGCGGTCGAGCTTCTCTTCCATATGGGTCGAGGGTACGCCGTTGCGCAGCCCGGTCACGGCGTTCTTCACCGCGAGGCGGATGACGCCGAGCGGCTGGTTGATTTCATGAGCGAGCCCGGTGACGAGTTCGCCGAGCGAGGCCATCTTCGACATCTGGTAGAGTTTGTTCTCATGCATGCGCTTGGCCGTCTCATCGACGGCGAAGATGACCGCGGCCCGATCCTGGCCGATGCTGGCGGAGGGCGCCGAGCCGCCGGAGGGGCTATGCAGTTCGGTGACGAGGAACTGCACCTCGAACTCCTCGCCATCGTGCGAGAAGTGCTCGACCGAGGCGAACGGGGTGCCGGCAGCCTGCACCTGGCGCGCGAACTCCGGGCTGGAGGCGCGCTCTTCGATGAGCCGCTCCAGTGGGCTATTCGTTGCTGTTCCGACGGGGGTGGCGCGGCCATGCTCCATGTGCAGGACGCTGATGCCGGGTACCTCACTGATCGCCTGAAGTATCTGCGCCTCGTGCTGCCGCGCCCGTGCCTCCAAGGCCGTCTCGCGGTAGGCGCGCTCCAACCTGAAATGGCGGAGCGTCATTGAAGCGACGGCCATCAATGTGAGAGCGAGCACGACCACGGTGATGCCGATAGCCACCCGGAACTCGGATGAGCGGGCGAGGACGGCCCTGTAGTCGGCGGCGACGAGCACCATGATGGGGAAGCGGCTTGAGGGCGCGACATAGCCGAAGCGTTCGACACCATCGGGTCCCTGGCCGACATAAGGCCCGGCCCCCCTTCCGTAGAGCGTCTCAAAGTCGGCGAATGCCTCCAGCGCCTTGGCGTCGTCCATTTGGAGATCCGAAGCGCTGGCGCGGATGACGCCGTCAAAGCCGATAAGTGCCACCAGGCTGCGGCCGTCCGGCCGCAATTGGTTGTAGAAGTCGATGAAGTTCGAAATCTGGAACGAGGCGGCGAGAATTCCGGCCAGTTCACCATTCTCCCGGCGCAGCGCCTTGGTGAATTGCAGCGACCAAGCTCCGGAAATGCGTCCCCGCACCGGTTTGCTCAGAAACAGGCCCTGATCGGATTCCTTGTTCGCCTCGAGGTGGAAGCGGATGTGGTCGCGGTCGCTGAGGTCCGGGAGGTTTCCAGGCGCGGCAAGGTTGGTCGCGATCAGTCGTCCGCTCGGATCGATGAAGGACACCTGGATGATCGATGCGGGCAGTTTCGCGTCCTTCAGCCGCGCATAGATCTGCTCGGGCGTTTGCGGCTGCGCGAGGTCGTAGAAACCGTCCAGGAAGGACTCGATCGATTCCGCCGTCCGCTCGAAATTCGCGAGCAGCAAGAGCGCCAGTTTGCGCGAGGCGGCCATGGAGACGTTGAGTTCGTGCTGTTGATGCAGCTTGATCGTGATGTAGCCGACGGCCCCCGGAACGAGCACGGCCAATAGGAAGAGCATGGCGACGAGCAGCCGCTGACGCGATTGCCGCCGTTCCGTCATAGGGTCGGCATTCGCCGACCCAAAGGCCGCAGTCTCTGGGCTGTTATTCGCGTTCCTCATATGATCTGCATGGGATCAGCGCTCCACTCTGGCACGTATTCAGGAATTGCCGACCTCAGTCGGCACGGCTGGTCGGCGCGATGGGCGAGGGGCTACAGTCTGCTGGAGAGCGGGGGCTAAGGCGTATCCAGCCCCCGCCTTTTACGAGTGGAAAGGCAGCTTAGGCCAAACAACTCCCGGGCGCGTGCACGACGTCGCTACAATTTGTTCCAAAATGGAGCAATCTATCGCGGATTGCGGTCGTTACGGCGGCATCCCACCTTCGCCACCTGAGCCTCGTGCGACATTATCCGCTGCGGGGCGAGATTCGATCACTTGCGGAGCGTGGCAGATGTTTTCACGGGTGCTGGGCATTCGTGTCGTGGCCGCCTTGATCGTGTGCGCGTCCCACATACCAGCTGCGGCGCATGAGCTTGCCTTGCGTTGGGTAACCTCCGAGGGAAGGATTCTCGCGGATAAAACCCTTACGCTGGCAGAGCTTGACGCTCTCACTCAGACGACGTTCGTTACTTACACTCCATGGACGGAGGGTCCACAAACCTTCGCGGGACCATCACTGAAAGTACTCGCCTCGTTGGAAAACCTGGCGATCGTCAGAGCGCGAGTCGTCGCTCTCAATGACTATGCCGCCAGCATTCCGGCAACGGATTTGACGCAAAGTGGCGCCATTCTTGCGACGCGGCTCAACGAGCAGACCATGCGGGTCCGCGATAAAGGACCGTTTTGGATTATGTATTCATCAGGCGGGGATCCCTCGTCAATTCCTTACATAAAGCAGTCGCGGATGGTATGGCAGGTAAAGTACATTGAATTCGTTACAAAATAGACGATCAATCTCCCTGCTGAAGAGTTGCCTGGCCATCGCCTCGGTTGTTCTCTTCCTGGCGACGGTCATGCTTTATCAGTCGCAGGCACGCCAGGCCTCGCTGATGATGGAGACCGTGCGCAGTTCCGGCTGGAATGCGTATCAGGCGCACATCGAGCTACTGAAGACTGAGACCGCTTTTGCCAAGAGCGCCCTCGCCCCGAGCGAGGCCGGGCTGCAGGCCTTGCACTTGCGGCTGGAAATTCTGCGTTCGCGCCTGCCTTTGCTCTACACCTCGGGCGACGGGCACCTGCTGCGCAGCGTGATCGACACCGAGCCGCAGGTGCGGGAATATGAGGCCAAGCTCGATCAGCTTCTCGACGTCGTCGAAACGCTCGACGCGGAGGATGACAAGACCGCGGCGCGCCTTCACGAGCTCAGCAGCGGCGTTCTGGAGCCGCTCGGCCGGTTGCTGCACGCGACGCTCGTTCAAGCCATCGGGTACAATCAGGAGGTCTTCGAGCGCGAGAAGGAACTCGCCCGTGCCCCCGGCGTGGTTCCGCTGGTGCTGCTGTTCATTTCCGGGGCCGCGCTGGGCCTTCTGCTCTTCGTGCAGGCCCGCAGCGACCGGTTCCGGTTGAACCAGATCGTCGAGGCACAGGCCACCCTGAAGGCGATGGAGGAAAATCTGCGCGCCGTCATCCAGTCCGTCCCAGCCTGCATGCTGGTTGTCGACCCGGTGGACGACAAGGTGAGCTTTTTCAACTCCTCGGCGGCCGTCCTCATTTCGACCTCAGCCGATGATCCGGGCTGGCAGCGGCTGGTGCGCGCCGCGCGCGATGCCGCCAACGACATGACCGCGCGCCAATGGGGCTATCTGTCCGTGACCCACACGCTGCCTGACGGTCAGATCGTGTCGTTGCGCGGCTCGTTCTGCGATGTCCTGTGGCAGGAGCGGCCCCAGCAATTGCTGGTTCTGGTGGATATGAACCAGGTGCGCAATGCCGAGTTCCAGGTCGTTCAGGCGACCAAGCTCGCCGCGCTGGGCGAGATGGCGACGGCCATCGCGCATGAGCTGAACCAGCCTCTGGCGGTCATCAAGATGGCGGTCGCCAACGCCAAACGTCTGCTCGAGCCTGTCGAGGGAGGCGAGCCGGTCGTGGGCAAGCTCGATCGGATTTCCGCGCAGGTCGATCGTGCCAAGCGCATCACCGATCAGGTGCGCCGCTATGGCCGGATGCCGACCGAACCGCGCCAGACCTTCGGCCTGCGCAATGCCGTCGAATTGGCGATGGGCTTCGTCACCGAACAGTTCCGCGCCGCCGATATTCACCTCTCGATCCAGACCGATGTGTCGCCCGATGTCGCGATCTTCGGTGAGCCGACCATGTTCGAACAGGTCATCGTGAACCTCCTCATCAATGCGCACGACGCCTTTGAAACGTCGGCCAGCGTGCGCCCCCGCGCGGTGCGGGTCACGCTCCAGAGTGAGGACGAACGCGCCCGCATCGAGGTTCAGGACAATGCCGGCGGCGTCTCGCCGGATATTCTGGAGCGGCTCTTCGAGCCCTTCGCCACCACCAAGTCGGCCGACAAGGGGACGGGCCTCGGGCTCTCGCTTGCGCGAAGCGTGGTGCGCGACATGGATGGAACGATCTCGGTCGAGAATGTCGATGGCGGGGCGCGCTTCGTCATCATGCTTCCGACCGCGAATGTCTGTGCCGTGCGCGATGCTGCCTGACAGGAGCCCGCCCGCACCGCCTCGCACCATGCTCATCTGCGATGACGAGGTGGAGCTTGCCGATGAACTCGGCGAGTTCTTCGAGGGACATGGTTGGCATGTGCATGTCTGTGTCACGGGAGCGGCGGCGGTGGCGAGCCTGCGTGCCGGGCTTGCGCCGCTCGTTCTCATTACCGACCTGCGCATTTCCGATTTCGACGGCGCGCAGGTCGTGGCCGCGACGCGCGACTTGCCGGTCGATCAGCGTCCCCTGATGACCATAATCATCACCGGCCATGTCATGGACACCGCAAGTGCGGCGGACTTCATGTGCGACGATCTCTCCGTCAAGCCGATCGAACCTGATGCGCTGCTGCAAAGGATCGAGGCGTTTCTCGCGGCGCGCGGGTCGAAACCGGACTGGGGCTGATCATGCCTGCCTCCATTTCACGTTCTCGTGAGGCTCATGCCGTGGCGCCGCTGTCCGCCATCCTCGCGCGCCATCGCCGCCGGCCGGCAGGGTGGAGTTCGACGCGACGCGGAACGTGATTTCCATCGCCCCTGCGAAGGCTCTCGCGGCGCTGTCCCGGCTGCTGACCCCGCCGGCTTCGATTTCACGCCGGATGATGTCGGCCAGCGCCACAGTAGGTTGATTCATCTGGCGAAATCGCCGGTCAAACCTTTCGGATCGACCTCGACGTGCTGGCGCAGGCGCGCGATTGGGCGCAGGCCTGGTGTATCATCGCGTCACGCGCGGGACTTGAATACCATCTCGGATTGACCGCCGGAGCGAAAGTCGTGCAGGCGCGGGAAGTTCTGGCGTGCGCTGGTAAAGTCGGCGTTGACGATATCCAAGGATTTCTTGATTCACAGAAGCGGTCTGCTGACGGTATTATGACCCTGCTGTAGGAGCCCCAGGCAGGGTATCTGCGGCTCAACAGGGGCATGACAGGCGCGTGATAGATGACAATGAGACGGAGAGCCCCCGTGTTCTCCTGGTGGACGATGATAGCGACGTGCTCATCGAACTGAGTGAGGGACTCGCCTCGTTGGGGTTGCCGGTACTTACGGCACAGACGCCCGTCGAAGCGGTCGACCTCGTGCAGCGGAACGAGCAGCTGCAGGTTGTCGTGACCGATTTGCAGATGCCCCGTATCGATGGCATCGAGCTGCTGCAGAAGCTCGCCATGTTGCGCCAGAAGCGTCCGCTCGCCACGATTATCATCACCGGCTATGCGTCGCTCGACCGCGCGGTCGGCGCGCTGCGGCTGAACGCGGTGGACTTCCTACAAAAGCCGTTGCTCCCCGAGGAGGTCGCGCACGCCGTGCGCCGCGCGCTCGCGCTGGTTCAAGACAGCCAGAAGAGCGCTGTCGCCAATGGTCCGGCCGATGCTGCGCCGGCCAAGCCTGTTCACCGTCCCAATTACCTGAAGGCCTTGGTCGCCGCGCGGACGGACCGCGACGCGATCTTCCAGTCCGACCTGTTTTCTGACCCGGCCTGGGACATGCTGCTCGATCTGGCGGTCGCGGAGGCGGGCGGCCGCCCCATTTCGGTGACGAGCCTGTGCATCGCGTCGGGAGCCCCGACGACCACCGCCCTGCGCCGCATCGATGAGCTGAAGGAGGCGGGACTGCTCGATCGCCGGCCCGATCCGATGGACCGTCGGCGTATAATCGTCGAACTGACCGGTCTTGGCCGTTCCCGCATGGAAGCCTTCGTCAAGCGGCAGGCCGAACGTCTGGGTCTCACTCTGGATTGACGGGGAGACTGGATGAGACCGAGGCGCCGCCAGCCCTGCGGTGGCGGTGCGGGGGCTCAGCCTACGAACTGGTAGCCGAGGTAGCGCTTGGCGTCGATGACGTCATAGCCGAGCTTCATGCGCAGCTTCTTGCGCAGCTTGCTCATATGGCCTTCGACCACGCTCTCGTCGACGTCGTCGTTGAAGATGCCGTAGATGGTATTGAAGATCTGGGTCTTGGTCACACGCTTGCGCGCGTTCTTGACCAGATATTCAAGGATGTGCCGCTCGCGGCGCGGGAGTGGCAGCGGCTCCCCGTCGATCTCGGCGTCACGACCGTCGAAGAACACCTTGAGACGGCCGGTGGCGGGCGTCTGGGCTTCGGCAAGAGCATTGACGCGGCGCCAGATGGCGTCCGTGCGGGCCACGATCTCGCGGACATGAACGGGCTTGCGGACCACGTCATCAATGCCGGCGGTAAAAAGTTCCAGCGTCTGGGTGAGGCACTTCTGGTCGCTCAGCGCCAGGATCGGCGCGCGGCTGTGGGTACGGATGACATCCGGATAAGCCGGCCGACGCTCGAAGTCGCCGAGAAGAAACCCTTCGACAGCGGCAAGATCCTGATCAGATGCTGTCTCAATCCAATCCTTGAACTCACACTCTCCAAGCCCAAAGCTAGAAAAGCCTTCGCGGGAAAAGCTTGAAACGTAGCTTTCGGTGACCGTCGCACGATCGTCAACGATAATGTACATTGTTCTATCCCCGGTCTATTGATTTTTATCAATATTTTTCGGGAAGCTGCGGAGCTTTCCGTTGATTTAATTGATAGACCGGCAAATACATCCACTCAATCGGCATTGATTCGAAACTGGATTTAGTTCCGAACCAGATTGGGTGTTAAAATGGAACGGAATGTGGCCAAATAAAAACGCCCTCACGCTGGCGGGCGGGAGGGCGTTCAATCGTGCGGCGTGGGCACGTGACATGAGGAGCGTGGGGGAGATGGGGCCGGCGCGGGCGCCGGATCTCAGCCCTCGAAGACAGTCTCGATCTTGCTCTTCAGCGTCTGGGCGTTGAAGGGCTTGACGATGTAGTTGTTCACGCCGGCCTTCTTGGCGGCGATCACGTTTTCGGACTTTGCCTCGGCCGTCACCATGATGAAGGGCAGCGTATTCAGCGCCGAGTCATCGCGAACCTGCTTCAGCAGCTCGTACCCCGTCATGGGTTCCATGTTCCAGTCGGAAATCACGAGCCCGTACTGACGTTCCTTGAGCTTCGCCAGCGCCTCGGTGCCGTCGGAAGCCTCGTCCACGTCGTCGAACCCGATCTGCTTCAGCAGGTTCCGAATGATCCGGACCATGGTCTTGTAATCGTCGACCACAAGGACCGGCATCGACAAATCCACGGCCATTATTCGCTCCGTTGTTAAGCTGATGCGTGTTGCCC
>JAEZMI010000128.1 GCA_023414975.1 Pseudomonadota bacterium
CGGTTAGGCCGACCGAGTATGCGCCTCCGACTTGATCCCAGGTCTGACATTTTCTGATTCTTTGTTGAGATTTAACCTTCCCGCCACCATCACCGTTGTTTGACGCTGCGGCCGGCTGATCCAAAACCCTTACCGCCCCGTAAACGCAATCAGTTGCGGGCTAAAGGGGAAACGCCATGGCGATCTATATCCTGTCCTACCTCACCACCGGCCTCATCTTCCTGGGGCTCGACGCGGTCTGGCTCGGCACCATGGCGACGCGGGTCTATCGCCCGCTGATGGGCGATCTGGCGCAGGAGGGTTTCAGCTTCGCGCCGGCCGCGATTTTCTACCTGATGTACATCGTCGGCATCGTCATCTTCGCCATTCACCCCGCCCTCGTCTCCGGCAAATGGACCACCGCCCTGATCTACGGCCTGCTGTTCGGGCTGATGGCCTATGGCACCTACGACCTGACGAACCAGGCGACGCTGAAGAACTGGCCGACGGCGCTGACCCTCATCGACATGAGCTGGGGCACCGTCGCCACCGGGCTTTCCGCCACGCTCGGCTTTCTCGCCGCCCGCGGCCTCGGGCGCTGGATGGGGCTGTGAACCGTCAGGCCGGGCGGCCCGGCTTCTTGTTCGGGCCGGGCCAGAAGCTGTTCACGCGCGCCATATAGGCGCGGAAGGCATTGCCGCGCGAGCGCAGCATGTGCGCCTCGGTCGGCGGGATGCCGGAGGCGTGGACCAGCAGCCAGTACATCAAAGCCGGGCCGGCGAGCGCGGCGTAGCCCCATAGGTAGTCGCCGCCGGGGTCGATGGCGAACAGCGGGTAGGCGACCCACCCCATCCATTCGAAAAAGTAGTTGGGGTGACGGGTCACGCCCCACAGGCCGACATCGCACACCTTCCCGCGATTGGCAGGATCGGCGCGAAAGGCGGCGAGCTGCCGGTCGGCGATCGCCTCGCCGCCGACGGCGGTGAGAATGACGATGAGGCCGAGAATGTCCCACACGCCTCCGAAGGGCATCGGCGCGTGCGCGGCCGCCATCACCGCGAGGGCGAGGATGAATCCGCACACGGCCTGAATCTGCAGGAAGAGGAAGAGGCGGCGCGGCGCGCTCGGGCCCCATTGGCGCACCAGCTCGGCGTAACGCGGGTCGTCGCCGCCCTTCAGCGTCCGCACGAGAATATGCGAGCCGAGGCGCAGCGACCACAGGCCGACGGCACCCGCCACTAGCAGCGGCCGCAGGGCGGAAGACCCATCCCCGAGCGGCGCCAGGGCGAGGCCGGCGGCGCACAGGCCGGTCGCGAAGGACCAGACCGTGTCCACCCAGCCATGGCTCCCCGTCCGGCGGGCCAGAACCCAGGCCAGCGTCATCGCCGCCGCCATGAAGGCGAGGGCCCCGATGAGGACGGGGAGAAGGGAGCCAGCCATCGGGGGGCTCCCGGTCAGAGGCGCGCGATGGAGGTCAGCAGACGGCCGAACAGGCCGCCGATCCGCATCTCGCCCTCCAGCGCGGTCAGGCAGATGCATTCGCCGTCGGGATCGACCACGGGCTGGTGGTCGATGTCCGAATCCATCTCGCTGAGATCGCCCGGCCGGTACCGGCCGAAGCTGTCGGAGAAGGAGCCGGTGAGGATCTGGGTGAATTCCAGCCCTGTATGGCCATGCTCCGGCAGCTTGCGCCCCGGCCCGACGCGCAGCAGGGTCAGCCGGGCCGAGGGGTCCTGCGGAATGGTCAGCGAGCTGGCACGCACGCCGGGGCCCAGCCAGCGCCACCGGCCCATGTCGCAGTGGCGCAGCGGCGCGGGCAGCGCCATGCCGCCCGGCAGGGTCGGCGCCGGCTTGGCCGCCGGGGCGGGGCGGGGCGGGGGCTCGGGCGAGTCGATCAGCGCCAGAAGCCGGGCCAGCGCCTCCGGCTCCATAGGCTCGGGCGTTACCTGTTCGAGAAGGGCGCCGCCCACGGCCTCGAAGGCGCCGACGCGCGCGCGGCAGGCCGGGCAGCCCGCCAGGTGGGTGGCGACGACAAGGCCGGGAGCGGCGGGAAGGCGGCCCGCCGCATAGCGCAGGAGGGTTTCGTCGCTGGGATGGTGCTGGATGCTCATATCTCGCCCTCCAGCATCGCGCGCAGCTTGCCGAGCGCGAGGCGGACCCGCGACTTGACCGTGCCGAGAGGCAGGCCCAGCTCGCTGGCGATCTCCGAGTGCGGTTTCTCGTTGAAGAAGGACAGGCGGACAATCGCCGACTGTTCGGGGGACAGGTTCTTCATGGCGCGGCGCAGACGGTCCTCGCGTTCGGCTCGAATGACGTAAGCTTCGCCCGTCTGGACGTCATCCACCGGCTCCTCCGGCTCCGCCTCAGGGAGCGCGGCGCTGCGGGCGCGCCGCAAATGGTCGATGCGCAGATTGCGGGCGATGGTGAAGATCCACGTCGCCGCACCGGCGCGCGCGGCATCGAAATAGCCCGCCTTGCGCCAAACGGAGAGCATGGTCTCCTGCGTGAGTTCCTCCGCCACGGAACCGGGCAGGCCGGAGCGCAACAGGAAGGCCTTCAGGCGCGGCGCGAAGTGCTTGTACAGCAGGGCAAAGGCCTGCTTATCCCGGCTGGAGGCGATCATCTCGATCAGCCGGTCGAACTCGTCCCCCTTCGGCATGCCATCGCCCAAGGCAACGTCCGTCACGATCGCCCTCCGCACGCGCGTGCGGCTTCGCGACCATGTCGTCCGATGAATTGATGGGTCTGCATTCATGCCCCTCTTACGCGACGTGTCCGCCGGTGGATCACCCGTTAAGGAAAATCGAAGGTAATTTGCTCCGGAACAGGCGGTTCACTCCCAAAACGGAGTGATCTGACTCCACACTGGTATCGTATACCGGGCATAGTACCATTTGTTTTCTTTGGGAGACCGCCGGTGACTCTGCGTATCGAGCCTGCCTCACTATCTCCCGGACATCCCCGCAGGCTCGACATCGCCGTGATCGGGTCCGGCATCGCCGGCCTGTCCGCCGCCTGGATGCTGTCGCAGGCCCATAACGTGACGCTGTATGAGGCGGAGCCGCGTCTGGGGGGCCATGCCCACACACGGGACGCGCTGGGCCATGCGGTCGACACCGGCTTCATCGTCTACAACACCGTGACCTACCCGAACCTCACGGCTCTATTCTACCATCTCGGCGTCACGACGCAGCCGACCGACATGTCGTTCGGCGTGTCGCTGGACGGCGGACGGCTGGAATATTCCGGCGCCAATCTCGACGGGCTGTTCGCGCAGAAGCGCAACATCGTCAGCCCGCGGCACTGGTCCATGCTGCGCGACCTGCTGCGCTTCTATCGCGAGGCGCCCATCGACGCGCCCGACTTTCCCGGCAGCCTGTCCGAGTATCTGGACCTCAAGGGTTATGGCGAGGCCTTCCGCGAGGACCATCTCTACCCCATGGCGGCCGCCATCTGGTCGACGCCGGCGGGCGAGATCGGCCGCTATCCCTTCGCCGCCTTCACCCGCTTCTGCGAAAACCATGGGCTTCTCAAGCTCACCGGCCGGCCGGTCTGGCGCACGGTGCGCGGGGGCAGCCGGGAATATGTGAAGCGCCTGCATGTCGCCGTGCGCGGCGAAATCATCACCCGTTCGCCCGTCGCCGCCGTGCGGCGGGACGCCTTGTCAGTCGAGGTGATCGAGAAGAACGGGCGCCGCCGCACGTTCGACGAGGTCGTGATGGCCTGCCATGCCGACGAGGCGCTCCGCCTTCTGGAAGCGCCGACCGAGCAGGAACGGGAGGTGCTCGGCGCTTTTCACTATTCCGTGAACGAGACCGTGCTCCACTCCGATACGGGCCTGATGCCGGCGCGCCGTTCCGCCTGGGCGGCGTGGAACTACCTCGCCGACCGGAACCAGCCGGGCGCGCTGTCCGTCACCTACTGGATGAACAAGCTGCAGAACCTGCCGAGGCGGGCGCCGCTCTTCGTGACTCTCAACCCGCACAGGCAGCCCCATCCCCAGACCATCCACCACACCCAGACCTACCGTCACCCGCAGTTCGACGGGCGCGCCATGGCGGCTCAGAAGCGCCTCTGGTCGCTGCAGGGCCAGCGCGGGGTTTGGTTCTGCGGCGCGTATTTCGGCTCCGGCTTCCATGAGGACGGTCTGCAGGCGGGCCTCGCCGTCGCCGAGGCGCTGGGCGGCGTGCGTCGGCCCTGGACGGTGGCGGATGAAAGCGGGCGCATTCACATTGGGCGTGCCCCCGTCCGCCCGGTCGCGGAGATGGCGGTGTGACCGGCCGCGGGCAGCGTGACGGCGACGCCCATGGTTCGGCGCTCTACACGGGCGCGGTGATCCATTCCCGGCTGCGCCCGCGCAAGCACCGTCTGCGCTACCGGCTGTTCTCGCTGCTGGTGGACCTCGACGATCTGCCGGGGCTCGACGCCCGGCTGCGGCTGTTCGCCCATAACGGCTTCAACCTGTTCAGCCTGCATGATGCCGATTACGGGCGCGGCGACGGGACGCCGCTGCGAACCTATGTCGAGGCGGTCATGCGGCAGGCCGGACTCGCGCCCGATGGCGGGGCGATCCGCCTTCTCACCATGCCCCGGCTGCTGGGCTATGCCTTCAACCCGCTGAGCATCTATTTCTGCCACCGCCGGGATGGGTCGCTCGCCGCGCTTCTGTATGAGGTGAACAACACCTTCGGGCAGCGCCACAGCTATTTCATCCCGGTGGCCCCGGGGGAAGCAGCCGGCGCGACCATCCGGCAGCGCGCGGCCAAGCGCTTCTATGTCTCGCCCTTCATGGATATGGAACTCGACTACGCCTTCCGGGTCGAGCCGCCGGGCGAGGCCTTCGCCGTCAGCATCAGCGCCCGCGACGCCGAAGGGCCGGTGCTGATCGCCGCGCACCGCGCGCGGCGCCGCGCGCTGACGGATGGCGCCCTCGCCCGCGCCCTGCTCGCCTACCCGCTCATGACCCTGAAGGTCATGGCCGGAATTCATTGGGAGGCGCTGTTCATCTGGGCGAAGGGTATCGGCCTGCGCCGACGCCCGCCCCCGCCGGCCGAGGCCGTGTCGCTGCCGTCCCGCGCCGTGCCCGCCGTCCCGCGTCCGTCCAATCCGCATTCCCCGAGGATCGTGCATGCTGACTGATCGCGACCAACTCGCGGCCACCGTCGAACGGGGGCGCGGCGAATCCCTCATCGGCCGTATGGTCGTCGCGCGCCTTCTCGCCACCGTCGAGAAGGGCCGGCTCGGCGTCGTGCTGCCGGGCGGCACGCAGCTTTCCGTTCGCGGCCCGCAGCCCGGTCCCGAGGCGACGCTGGTGCTGCACCGCTGGCGCGCCGTGCGCCGCCTGCTCGCCGGCGGCGATATCGGCTTTTCCGACGCCTATATCGACGGCGACTGGACCAGCCCGGACCTCGCCGCCTTCATCGAGCTTGCCGCGCTCAATCGCGACCAGATGGCCCGGTCCATGGCCGGCTCTTTGCCCCTGCGGCTCTGGAACCGGATGAGCCACGCGCTCAACGCCAATTCGCGCACCGGCAGCCGGCGGAACATCGCCTTCCACTACGACCTCGGCAATGAGTTCTACCGGCTCTGGCTCGACCCTTCCATGACCTATTCCTCGGCATTGTACGAGGATGGCGGCCAGACGCTGGAGGCCGCGCAGCAGGCCAAGATCGCCCGCATCCTCGACATGATGGAACTGCGCGCCGGCGACGAGGTGCTGGAGATCGGCTGCGGCTGGGGCGGTCTCGCGGGCGCCATGGGCGATGCCGGCGCGCGCGTCACCGGCGTCACCCTCTCGCGCGAACAGCTCGCTTATGCCGAACGCCTGATGGTCGAGCGCGGCATCGCCGATCGGGTCGGTCTGCGCCTGCAGGATTACCGCGACGTCGAGGGAAAGTTCGACCGCATCGTCTCCATCGAGATGATGGAAGCCGTCGGCGAGACCTATTGGCCGGTCTATTTCGACACCCTGCGCCAGCGTCTGAAGGCCGGCGGAACGGCGGTGCTGCAGGTCATCACCATCGCCGAAGAACGCTTCGACACCTATCGCCGCGACCCCGACTTCATCCAGCGCCACATCTTTCCGGGCGGCATGCTGCCCACCAAGGCCGCCATTGCGGGCCTCACCGCCGAGGTCGGGCTCACGCTGGAGCGGGCCGACCATTTCGGCCTCGGCTATGCGCAGACGCTGGCGGAATGGCGCCGGCGCTTCCACGCCGCGTGGCCCGAGGTGCAGCGCCTCGGCTTCAGCGACAAGTTCCGCCGCCTCTGGGATTACTACCTCGCCTATTGCGAGGGCGGTTTCCGGGCCGGCGTCATCGATGTCGGCCTCTACAAGCTGCGCGGCTGATGCCGCGGCCCGGCCCCGGCAAGGAACCGGGACAGGGAGCCAGGATTGACAGCGAGCCGGGATTCGCCGGCCTCAGAAGCGGATGTTCAGCGAGCCCTTGAAGGTGTTGTCGCTGGCATCCGAGGCGAACTGGCCGCCATAGCTCACGCCCGCGCGCACCGTGTCGGACAGCGCCACATCGAGGCCGAGGCCGACCAGCGCGGTGTTCTGCGCGATGGGCAGGCCCGACACCTCGAAGGCCGCGCTGCCCGACGCAAAGGCCAGGCTGGCGGTCGGGTCCGTGTCCCCGAAGGCATATTGCCAGCCGAGGGTCAGATAGGGCCGCAGCTTGGCCCCGCCCTTCAGCTCCACCTCGGTCGCCGCGCGGATGCCGAGGGTCGAATAGAACAGGTCCTCGTCGGCCGCCGAGCCGGTCAGCGCCGCCGCGGATCCGGTCTCGGTGACGTCGTCCGAGGTCAGGTTCACATAGGCGAGGCCGGCGAAGGGCTCGATATGGGCGCCCGCGCCCGGCAGGCCCGGCAGCGCCTGCGCCACCGCAACGCGCCAGCTCACCTCGCCGAAGAGCTGGGCGGTGGCCGCGTCATAGCTGGCGGAGGCCGGCCCGGCATAGCCGGGGAAGACGATGCTCCGGCTCATCGACACGTCGTGCCAGGTATAGGAGGCGCCGGCCAGCACGCCGAGCGCGCCATAGCGGGCGCCGCCATAAAGGCCGAGATCGTAATTGTCGCTGCCGGCGGAGGAACCGCGCTCATCCACGTCGATGGTCGAGCGGCTGTAGCCGGTCAGCACGCCGAACCGCCAGTTGTCGCCCAACGGAATATCGGCGCCGGCGAAGAAGCCGCCGACATTGCTGTCGGCGCCCGCCGCGTTGCCGTTGCCGGAATTGTTGCCCCAGGCGCCGTAGCCCTGCGCCCACAGCACCGCCTGGGAGCCGGGCGTCAGCTTCGCGGTCTGCGGGCCGCTCGCGGCCGCCTCCTCGGCGACGCCCTGGCGCACGCGCCCGCCCACCGCCTCGCGCAGATAGCTCGACTGCTGGGCGAGAATGGTCGTCACGCTCGCATAGGCCTCGCCCGACAGCGCATCGAAAGCGGCCGGCGCGCTGGCGGCCGAGAGCGAGAGCACCGCGTCATAGACCGCGTTGCCGGAACCCAGGCTCTCCACCCCGGCGGCGGTCGCCTGCTGATTCGGCGTCTCGCCGGCATTGGCGAAACCCAAGTCGTTGCGCGTGAGCGTCAGATAGACGTTGCCGGCGTCATAGCCGAGGATCGGGGTGAGAAAGGCGAAATTGCTGCTCACCGAGCTGAAGGTGCCGGTGACGCCGCCGCCCGCCGTGAAGATGGTATAGGTCGCGAACGGCGTGACATAGCCGCTCTCCGCCATCACCTGCACCGCGCCGCCCGTGATGGTGGCGGCACCGCTCGCCAGGATCAGATCATGCGTGCCGTCGGCGGCGACGTCGACGACATAGGTCGAGCCGGGGCCGAAAACGACATTGCCGGCCACCGTGAGCGTGCCCGGCGAATAGCCCGGCGCGACGGTGCCGCCATTGCCGACCGACAGGCCTCCGATGGTGCCGGTGCCGCTAACCACGCCGCCATTCGCGACGCTGAAGGTGGATCGGGAGGTCGAGCCGGGTGCCAGCACGAGGTCGGCGCCGGCGACGTCGATGGGGCCGGAATAGCCGGAAGCGCCGATGAAGTTCACCGTGCCGGTGAGGATGGTGACGGAGCCGGCGCCGGTGATGGTGCCGGGGAAGTCGTAGGTGCCGGAGCGGTTGAAGACCAGCGCGGCATTGTTGACGACGTCGCCGGCAATCGAGCCGGTCGCGCCGCCATTGCCGATCTGCAGCGTGCCGGCATTGATGGTGACGACGCCCGAGAAGCTGTTGTCGCCTGTCAGGATCAGCGTGTTCGCGCCCTCCTTCACCAGCGAGCCGGTGCCGGAAATGACATTGGCGAAGACCACATCGTCCGCGCGGTTCATCACGAGGGTCGCCCCGCCGGCGATGGAGACATTGGCGGCGATACCGCCGGATGTGCCGCCATTGCCCAACTGCAGCGAGCCGGCATTGATGGCGACGCCGCCGGAGAAGCTGTTGTCGCCTGTCAGGATCAGCGTGTTCGCGCCCTCCTTCACCAGCGAGCCGGTGCCGGAAATGACATTGGCGAAGACAACGTCGTCCGCGCGGTTCATCACGAGGGTCGCCCCGCCGGCGATGGAAACATTGGCGGCGATACCGCCGATCGTGCCGCCATTGCCCAACTGCAGCGTGCCGGCATTGATGGCGACGCCGCCGGAGAAGCTGTTGTCGCCCGTCAGCATCAACGTGTTCGCGCCCTCCTTCACCAGCGAGCCGGTGCCGGAAATGACATTGGCGAAGACAAAGTCGTCCGCGCGGTTCATCACGAGGGTCGCCCCGCCGGCGATGGAAACATTGGCGG
>JAEZMI010000127.1 GCA_023414975.1 Pseudomonadota bacterium
CCACGAAGATGACGCCCACCACATTGATGACCGGCGAGAGGCCGAAGCGCAGCCGGGAGGCGATCTCCGTCACCAGCGTCCACTCGCCGCCAATGGCGAAGACGGTGGTGTTGTAGTTCTCGAAGGACTGCAGGAAGGCGACGACCGCCGCCGTGAAGCAGGTCGGCGCGAGGAAGGGCAGGGTGATGCGGCGGAACACCAGCGTGTGGCTGGCGCCGAGATCGAGCGCGGCCTCTTCCAGCGTGCGGTCCTGCCGCTGCAGGCGGGCGAGAAAGAGCAGCATGGCGTAGGAGGCGATGAAGCTCGACTGCGCCATCACCGCGACGAACAGCCCGCCCGGCACGCCGAATTCGCGCCAGAAGATGAGGCTGGAAATGCCGAGGATGATGCCGGGCGTCAGCACTGGCGAAACCAGCACCGAATAGAGGAAGGTGCCGGAACGCTGGCCGAGCCGGGTGAGAATGAGCGCGCCCGACAGGCCGGCCGGGATCGACACCGCGATGACGCCGAGCGCCACCAGCACCGAGTTGACCAGACCCTGGAGCAGGCGCTGGTCGTGCGCCAAGGCCACGAACCAGTGCAGGGTGAAGCCGCGCCACTGCGTGACCGAGGGGTAGTCGAAGGAATTGAACGCTGCCGCGGACATCACCGCCAGCGGCAGGAAGAGATAGAGGACGAACAGGCCGATATAGATGTTGAGGATGAGCCGGGCGCCGGCGCTCTCGGTCGAGGTGCTCATGGGGTGGCTCCCGTCAAGCCGTGCGCACCATAGCTCCCTCTCCCCGGCGGGGAGAGGGCTGGGGTGAGGGGGTTACAGGCTCCGCAATCGCCAATGCCCCTCACCGACCCGCTGCGCGGGCCACCTCTCCCCGACGGGGAGAGGGCAAGGGAGACGGCACGGACGCCGATCGTGGGATGGGGCGCGCGGGACATCTTCATTTCGCGATGTCCCGCAGCCCGACGCCGAAGAGGCGCATCATGATGAGGATGAAGGCGGTGCAAACCACGAGCAGCGAGACCGCATAGGCCGAGCCCATGTTCCAGTTGTTGCTCTCGTAGAACTGCCGGTAGACGAGCTGGCTGAACCAGTCCCCGCCCTGGCCGCGCGTCATGATGGCCGGGACGGAATAGGAACCGGCGGACAGCATGAAGGTCATGATGCAGCCCACCGCGATGCCCGGCTTGGCGTGGGGGATGATGACCCGGCGGTGGATGCGCAGCGTGGAGGCGCCGAGATCGCGCGCGGCCTCGATCTGGTTGCGGTCCAGCGTCTCCAGCGTGTTCACCATCGGGAACACCATGAAGAGCACATAGGTGTAGATCATCGCCAGGAAGACCGCCGACGGGTTCTCCAGGAAGGGAATCCACTCGCGGGCGTCGAGGTTGATGAAGCCCAGCCATTGCAGCACGCCGTTGATGACGCCGCGATAGTCCAGGATCATCAGCCAGGCATAGACGCGCAGCAGCTCGTTGATCGCATAGGGCACGATGAGCGCGACGGTGAGGATGATCGCCTTGCGCGGCCCGCTCGCCAGCGCCACCACATAGGCGACGGGGTAGCAGACGATGAGCGCCAGCGCCGTCACCATCAGCGCGTAGAGGATGGTGCGGAAGAAGATGTAGAGGTGCAGCCCGCTCATGCGGGTGAAGTTCGCCAGACCATAGGTCTTGGGCGGATCCTTCTCCTGCGCTTCGAGTTCGGTCGCCTGCGCCTGCTTCTGCGCCAGGGCGGCGTCGATCTCCGCCTGCCGCGACGCATCGGTGGCGCTGGAGCGGTCGAGCTGGAGCGTGGCGATCTCGTTATAGAGGCGGTCGATCTGCAGGGTGATGTCGCCCTTGGACTCGCGCCACCACAGCGACTGCTCCAGCATGGCGCCGAGCGGCACCAGAATGAGCACGAGGATCCACACGAGGGTGATGCCGGCGATCAGCGCCGCCAGGGGCCGGCCATAGGCGCGGGCGAGGCTACCCATGGGCGAGCACCCCTTCCGGATAGACCAGCGTGTCCTGCCGGCTGAAGGCGAGCGTGAGTTCCTCCGGCAGCGCGCGCACTTCCGGGCCGTTGGGCACCGTGACGGTGAAGCTGTGGCCCGTCGCCGCGCAGAGCAGATGCACCTGCGGTCCTTCCAGGCTGCGGGAGGCGAGGCGGGCCGCGACGCTGTTGGTGGGCTCGCCAAGATGGTTGCCAGCATCGCCGCCATATCGGCCGCTGTCTTGGCCGCCGCCGAGGCCGATGCGCTCGGGACGGACCATGACCAGCGCGCTGTCGCCGACCTTCAGCGGTCCCTTGACCCGCCCGGCGAGGCGGCCGACCGGCGTGTCCACCGCGGCGATGTCGTCGCTCAGCGCCGCCAGCGTGCCGCGCAGCACGTTCTGCTCGCCGACGAAGGTGGCGACGAAGGGGGTCGCCGGGTCGGCATAGAGCGTATCGGCGTCCGCCACCTGCTCCAGACGGCCGCGGCTCATCACCGCCACGCGGTCCGACATGGCCAGCGCTTCGCCCTGGTCGTGGGTGATGTAGATGAAGGTGATGCCCACCCGCTTCTGGATGGCGCGCAGCTCGGTGCGCATGTGCTGGCGCAGCTTGAGGTCGAGCGCCGAGAGCGGCTCGTCGAGCAGCAGCACGGAGGGTTCCACCGCGAGCGCGCGGGCGATGGCGACACGCTGGCGCTGGCCGCCCGAAAGATCGGACGGCTTCTTGTCGCCATAGCCGCCGAGCGCCACCAGTTCCAGCAGCTCCTGCGCGCGGCGCAGCCGCTCGGCCTTGGCAACGCCGCGCGCCTCAAGCCCGAAGGCGACGTTTTCGGCGACGCTCATCAGCGGGAAGAGGGCGAGGTTCTGGAAGATCAGCGCCGTGGGCCGCTCATTGGGGCCCTTGCCGGCCATGTCCTCGCCGCCGATCAGCACGCGTCCGGCGGTCGGCTCGATGAAGCCGGAAATGGTGCGCAGGATCGTGGTCTTGCCGCAGCCGGACGGTCCCAGAATGGAGAAGAACTCGCCGGCGTGGATGGACAGCTGCGTCGGCTGCACGGCGGTGGCGTCGCCGAAGCGGATGGAGACCTGGTCGAGACGAACGTCCTTGCCGCGCATGGGCTCTCCGCGCGACCTCTGGGCCTCGGGACCGGGTGGCGCCCGGCCCTCCCGCCGTCCGCCGGTCGATTGCGGCAGGGCGGATCCGCGGGCCGTGCCCGGGATGAGGGATGTCTGGAAGAAGGGGCACGACAGAAGGCGGTGCGCGGCGGGGAGCGGGTACGATCCCGCCGGCAGGGGCGCACCCCCGGAGGCAGGCCCCGAGGGTGCGACGTCTCGCAGCGCCGCCCGTGCGGACGGCGACTCCCGGCCGATCAGCTGTTGGTCAGCTTCTCGACGTATTCGGCGCGGAGCTTGGCGTAAAAGTCGGTCTGCATCGGCCACCAGAACAGGTTGTCGATGGTGCCGGCCGGATAGGCCGCCTCGAAGGCCGCGCGCGATTCTTCCGACAGGAACTGGTCGGCGCCGACCGCCGCGCTGTTATAGCCGGTGGTGTTGGCGAATTTCGCGCCGATCTCCGGCTGGTAGAGGAAGTTCACGAAGGCATAGGCCTGCTCGACATTGGCCGCGCCGGCCGGGATGCCGAACGTGTCGGTCCAGGCGAGGCCGCCTTCCTTGGGCATGCCGTAGCGCCACTTCTTGTCCGTGTTGCGGTGGAGCAGGATGCCCGTCGTGTCCCAGGTCTGGCCGATGGTGCAGCCCGCATCGGTGAAGGCGGCGGTCGCTTCGGTGGCGTTGTTCCAGTACGCGCCGATATTGCCCTTATGGGCGACGATGTACTTCAGCACGCCCTCGAACACGCGGCGGGACTCGGCCTCCGACTTGTAGAGGTCCAGGCCGCGGTTGGACTTCAGCTCGCCGGTGGCGTCGAGATAGAGCGCGACACCGTTGAACACCGACTTCTGGCGGATGGCGGTCTGCTTGGGGAAACCGGCCAGCCACATGTCGCCATAGGAGATTTCGCCCGACTTCTTGTCGAACTTGGTCGAATCCCAGGTGATGCCTTCCGTGCCCCAGTCGAACGGCACGAGATAGCGCTTGCCGCGATGGGCGGCGCCGAGGGTGAGCGAGTTGCGGTAGATCGAGGGAACGACCTGCGCCGCCTTGAACTTCGCTTCGTCGATCGGCTGGAGCAGGTTGTCCTTGTAGTAGTTCGGGCCCGTGTCCACCGACGGGAAGATGACGTCGAAGCCCTTGCCGCCGGCGGCGCGCAGCTTGTTCTCGCATTCCTCGTTCGACCCGTAGGTCGAGAGGTTCACCTTGACGCCGGTGGCGTTGGTGAAGTCGGCGAGGATCTGGTTCTTGTCGAAATAGTCGCCCCAGGCATAGACGGTGACTTCGCCGGAGCTCGCCAGCGCGTCATGAGCCCGCAGCACGGCGGGAGCGGCAACGGCGAAGGCCCCGGCCTTCATCACGTCACGGCGGGAAAAACGGATCATCGAAACCTCCCTGAGCCCCTTGGGCGAAACCGCGTCCGCTCTAGTCAGGGGCCATGAACGGACGATGACACGGGCCACCGCGTCCCGGAAGCGGGTCTGTGAACAGTCGCCGACGATGTCGCGCCTGATCAACAAGAATGTCGGATTCCGTCAAACTCCCGCAACGTCCCGTTATCCCCGGAGTGGCGGGGTGCGACAATCTGTCAAGTGTCGGGGGCGCTGCCAAGCCGGCGTGGCTGCCCTAGTGTTCTTATACCCGTTGATCCGGGCCCCTCTGACGCGAGCTTCGCCGGCATCGCGTGATGTCGGATCGCTTCCGACGTCGCGCCGGCTGGAGTTGTGTCGTCCCATGCCCTTTCTCCGTCTGCTGACAGACCCTTGGAGCCGCCGCCGCCGCCATGCGCAGCGCGGGGCGATCCTCCGCGCAGACGTGTCGCGCCTTTCCATGCTCGGGGAGTGATCCATTGGAATATTTGCTTGAACTCGCGGCGAGCCCGGCAGCCTGGGCGGCGCTGCTCACGCTGATCGCCATGGAGGTGGTGCTCGGCATCGACAACCTCCTCTTCATCTCCATCCTCACCAACAAGCTGCCCGAGGACATCCGTCCGCGCGCCCGCAAGATCGGCATCGCGCTGGCGCTCATCATGCGCCTTGCCCTGCTCAGCACGGTCGCCATCATCGTCCAGCTCGTCGAACCGGTGTTCACGGTCTTCGGCAAGTCGTTCTCGTGGCGCGACCTCATCCTGATCGCCGGCGGTCTTTTCCTGGTGTGGAAGGCGACCAAGGAGATCCACCACACCGTGGATCACAATCCGGAAGGCGATGTGTTCGACACCAGCAAGGCGACGCTCGGCTTCAGCGCCGCCATCGCCCAGATCCTGATGCTGGACCTCGTCTTTTCCATCGACAGCATCATTAC
>JAEZMI010000133.1 GCA_023414975.1 Pseudomonadota bacterium
ACCCTCCTCCCGCCGGCCCCAACTCCACGCGCCGACTGGGCGTTGTTTCTCGATATTGACGGGACGCTGATCGAACACGCCGACCACCCCGAGGGCATCGTGATGCCGGAGACGCTGCCGGTGGCCCTCGCCCGCGTGCAGCAGGCGCTGGGCGGCGCGCTCGCGCTGGTGTCCGGCCGCACCATCGACTGGATGGACCGCCGCTTCGCGCCGACACGGCTCGCCGCCTCCGGCCAGCACGGGGCGGAAATCCGGCTCGCGCCGGACGCGCCCTCCGTGCCGATCACCATTCCCCGGTGGCGCAAGCCGCTGGAACAGGCGCTGGACCGGGAACTTGCGACCTGGCCCGGCGTCTTCGTCGAGCACAAGCCGCTGTCTTTGGCGGTGCATTTCCGCGCCGTGCCGCAATGGGGCGACGCGATCATGGACAAGGTGGTCGAGCTCGGCCGCGGCCTCGATCCCGGCGTGGAGTTCCTGAAGGGACGCTTCGTCATCGAGGTCCGGCCCGCCGGCCACAACAAGGGCACGGCCGTTGACCAGTTCATGCGGACCACCATCTTCGCCGGCCGGCTGCCGGTCTTCGTCGGCGACGACGTGACCGACGAGGACGGCTTTCGCGCCGTCCGCGCCGCCGGCGGGCTTGCCATCGCGGTCGGCCCGCGCCTGACCCTTCAGGCCAGCCATCACCTCGCCACGCCGGCCGATGTCCGGCGCTGGCTCGACCAGATCCCGCAGACGCTGGAGAGCGCCGCCCCGTGAGCAATCTGAATCTCGCCGCCATCGGCAACGGCACCATCGCTGCCCTTGTCGATCCGAACGGTCGTATCGCCTGGTGTTGCTGGCCGCGCATCGACGGCGACCCGATCTTCTCCGCCATGCTCGGCGGGACGGAGCCGGAGGCCGGTTTCTTCGACGTGGTGCTGGACGGGCAGGTGAAGGCGACGCGCCGCTACCAGCGCAACACCGCCATCATCGAGACCATTCTGGAAAATGCCGACGGGGCGAAGCTGCGCATCACCGACTTCGCGCCGCGCTTCAAGCTCTATGACCGCATCTACCGCCCGGCCATGCTGGTACGCCGCATCGAGCCGATCGCCGGCACCTGCCGCGTCACCGTGCGCCTGCGCCCGCATTTCAACTGGGGCGAACAGCGTCCGGCGGCGGTGCGCGGCTCGAACCACATGCGCTTCGCCGGCGAGAACTTCACCGTGCGCGCCACCACCGACCTGCCCATCGTCTATGTGATGGAGGAGCGCCCCTTCGTGCTGAGCAAGGCGGCGACGCTGGTGCTCGGGCCGGACGAACCCTTCGCTTCCAGCCTTGCCGAGACCGCCCACGGCTTCGAGGAGAAGACGCGCGATTACTGGTGGGAATGGGTGCGCTACCTCTCCATTCCCTTCGAATGGCAGGACGCGGTGATCCGCGCCGCGATCTCGCTGAAGCTGTGCGCCTATGAGGAGACCGGCGGCATCGTGGCCGCGCTCACCACCTCGGTGCCGGAGGCGCCGCACTCGATCCGCAACTGGGATTACCGCCACTGCTGGCTGCGCGATTCCTACTTCACCGTGCGCGCGCTCAACCTGCTCGGCGCGACGCGGACGATGGAAGACTACATCCGCTATCTCACCACGGTGATCGCCTCCGAACCTTCCGGCCGGCTGGCGCCGGTCTATTCCATCGTGCCCGGCACGGCGCTGGAGGAACGCTTCGCCCCGGCGCTGGCGGGATTTTCCGGCATGGGGCCGGTGCGCGTCGGCAACCAGGCGGCCGAGCAGGTGCAGAACGACGGCTATGGCCATGTCGTGCTCGCCGCGGCGCAGATGTTCTTCGACGAACGGCTGCCCAACAAGGGCGACCGGGCGCTGTTCGAACTGCTCGAAGGCGTCGGCGCCAAGGCGGTGGAGTTCGCCTTCGAGCCGGATGCCGGCCTGTGGGAACTGCGCGGCAAGCGGCGCGTGCACACCTTCTCGGCGGTGATGAGCTGGGCCGCCTGCGACCGGCTGGCGCGGATCGCGCGCGTGCTCCAGCTTCCCGAGCGCGCGCAGTTCTGGCTGGACCGGCGCAACGACATCCGCGCCCGCATCCTCACCTTCGCCTGGAGCGAACAGCATAACAGCTTCGTCGACGCCGAGCAGGACGGGCAGCTCGACGCCAGCCTGCTGCTGCTCGCCGAACTCGGCTTCGTGCGGCCGGATGATCCGCGTTACATCGCGACCGTCGAGGCGGTGGGCCGCGAGCTGATGCGCAACGGCTATCTCATGCGCTACGCGGGCGAGGACGATTTCGGCCTGCCGGAAACCTCCTTCACCATCTGCTCGTTCTGGTACGCGGGCGCGCTCGACCTGATCGGCCGGCGCGAGGAGGCGCGCGAGCTGTTCAACAACCTGCTCGCCCGCCGCAACGAGGCGGGGCTGCTCTCCGAGGATATCGACAACCAGACGCTGGAGCTGTGGGGCAACATTCCGCAGACCTATTCGATGGTCGGCCTCATCGACATGGCCATGCGCCTGTCCAAGACTTGGGAGGAAGCGTTTTGGCGCGGCTCGTAATCGTCTCCAACCGTGTGGCCTCGCCGAAGGAGCGGGCGGCCAAGGCGGGAGGATTGGCGGTGGCCCTGCGCGAGGCGCTCAGCACGCGCGGCGGTCTGTGGTTCGGCTGGAGCGGCGAGACGCAGGTGAACCCGCCCGGGCCCAAGGTGTTCCGCTCGGGCCGCGTCACCTACGCGCTGCAGGACCTCGACCCCGACGACCAGCGCGCCCACTATGCCGGCTATGCCAACGGCGCGCTCTGGCCGCTCTGCCACTACCGGCTCGGCCTGCTGTCCTTCCGCCGCTCCGACTGGGAGGGCTATCGCCGTGTCAACGAGCACTTCGCGCGGTCGCTGCTGCCGCTGCTGAAAACCGACGACATCATCTGGGTGCACGACTATCACTTCATTCCGCTGGCGGCGGAGCTGCGCAAGCTCGGCTTCGAGGGGCGGATCGGCTATTTCCACCACATTCCCTGGCCGACGCCGGAAGTGTTCCTGTCGCTGCCCTCGCACGCGGCGCTGGTGCGCGACCTCTCCCATTACGACCTGGTCGGCCTGCAGACCGAGCAGGACGTGCGGGCGCTGCTGACATACATCTCGTCGGAGGCGCGCGGATGGATCGCGCCCGGCGGCGGGGTGGGGCTGAGGGAGCGTCGCTTCCGTGTCATCTCCTACCCGATCGGCATCGATGCCGAGGCCTTCGTAAAGGATGCCCGCGCCTCCGCCGGCAAGGAGGACGAGAAGCGCCTCAAGGCCAGCCTCGCCGGCCGCGCGCTGGCGGTGGGCGTCGACCGTCTGGACTATTCCAAGGGCCTGCCGAGCAAATTCGCCGCCTTCGGCGATTTCCTCAACCGCTACCCCGAGCACCGCTCCAAGGTGACGATGATGCAGATCGCGCCGCTGAGCCGCAGCGAGGTGGCCGAGTATCAGGCCCTGCGCCGCGAGCTGGAGGAACTGGCGGGCTCGATCAATGGCGAATACGCCGAATTCGACTGGGTGCCGCTGCGCTACCTCAACCGGCCGTTCCAGCGCGGCACGCTCGCCGCGATCTACCGCAATGCCCGCCTCGGCCTGGTGACGCCGCTGCGCGACGGCATGAACCTCGTCGCCAAGGAGTATGTCGCGGCGCAGAACCCGGAGAATCCCGGCGTTCTGCTGCTGTCCCGCTTCGCCGGGGCGGCGGACGAGCTCTCCGGCGCCCTTCTGGTGAACCCCTATGACGTGGAGGGGATGGCCGACATGATCCACAAGGCCTTCACCATGCCCCTCGAAGAACGGCGCGAACGCTGGCGGGCCAATATGGACAAGGTGGAGACCAACACGATCCATCGCTGGTGCGAGGGCTTCATCAATGACCTTTCATCCGCCGCCGAACATTTCAGCTAAGATGATTCAGTCGTAAAAGAGCGGATCGATCGGCCCCGCGCGTATGCGGGCACTCGCGGGAATTCCTGGAATGTGGCGGCCTCCCCTGCCCCCGTTGAAAGAAACGCAGCGTCTGCAGGCCCTCGCAGCCTCCCACATCATGGATTCGCCGAACGACCCGCGCTTCGACCGGATCGCGTGGCTGGCGCGGCATATCTACCAATGCGATGTCGCCTTCATCAGCTTCATCGACGCCGACACGCAGTGGGTGAAGGCCTGGGCTGGCCGGCAAATCCGCCGGAGCTGGCCGCGCGCGCAGTCGATCTGCCAAGAGATCATCGCGCTGAACCAGCCGATCGTCGCGCGTGACCTCGCCAACGATCCGCGCTTTGTGGGCCATCCCGATCTCGGCAGGCCCGGCAAGGGCTTCTATATCGGCGTGCCCGTGCTGCTGGGCGAGACGCTGGCGGTCGGCTCGCTCTGCGTCATGAGCGAGGCGCCCCGGCCGGGGGGCGACATCGACATCGAACCGCTGCAGGTGCTCGCCAGCGTGGTCGCCGACGAGGTCGAGCTGTTCCGCCACACCGAAGAGCTGGCGCGGCTTGCCCGGATCGATCCGCTGACCGGCCTCGCGAACCGGCGCGGCCTCGAGGAAGGCCTCATCCGTTCCGCCAGCCGTTCCCAGCGCACCGGCGAGTCGCTGGCACTGGTGCTGCTGGACCTCGACGGGTTCGCCGAGGTCAATGAGCGCTTTGGCCGTTCCGCGGGCGATACGTTGCTGCGCGCCGTGGGCGAGGGCCTCGCCGCTGTGGAGTTGCGAGGCGGGGATATCGTCGCGCGCTATGATGGGGACGAATTCGCGTTGATCCTTCCGGGGGCCGATGCGCGCGCCGCCGTCAAGGTGGCCGAGCGCGTGCGCACGACCTTCGCCACCATCGGAATTCGCCGGCCGGATCTGCGCCGCCTCACCGCCAGCATGGGCGTCGCCGCGCAGCCGGCCAGCGTCCTCGATATCGAAAGGCTGGTGGCCGCCGCCAGTGAGGCACTCTACCGCGCCAAGCAGGAAAGCCGCGACCGCATCGTCAGCGCGGGCGAGAGCGCGCCCACCGGCCAAGGCCCGGCGAGCGACCGGAAGGAGGCCTAGAGCCGCTGCGCTCTGGCGGATCTGCGCACCGGCGGATCGGCGCGTGCGCTACCGCCCGACATCCGGCAGCCAACGTATGGCCATGGCGAAGCTCTTCGCGCCGCCGGGCGGGATATGGCTGAGGCCGGGCTTCTGCGTGAACTCCGCCGGGCCGTCCTCCGGCGAGGCATAGCCCGACCACGGTTCGATGCACAGGAAGGGGGCGCCGGGCTTCGACCAGATGCCGAGCTGTTCCATGCCGGGATAGGCGATCTCCAGCCCCGGCTCGCCCGGCACGCCGAAACGCACATGATGCGAGCGCGGGTGCAGGAAAATCAGGGCGTCGCGCTCGAACAGGGCGTCGGTCGGCGTCAGCACCGTATCGATCGCCGGGTTCGGCTCGCCGGCCTGCGACAAGAGCCCGCCGGCCAGGCGATGCACCGGCTCGACCTCGGCTTTCTCGAACACCAGCCGGTGGTCCGCGCGCGTGCCGCCATAGGGCATGGGCCAGCGAAAGGCCGGGTGGAAGCCGAAGCTCGCGGGCAGCGTCACCGGGCCGGGATTGGCCACCGCGGCCTCGATGGTCAGCGTCGCCTCCTCCAGCGTGTAGGTGACCATGAGCGTGAAATCGAACGGGTACTGCCTGCGCGTCTCCTCATCCGCCCGCAGTGCGAAGCGGGCCTGCGCGGCGCTGTGGTCGAGAAGCTGGAAAGGCCGGCGACGGGCGAAGCCGTGCTGGCTCATCGGGTAGGCCGTGCCCTCATGCACGAGTTGGTCGTTCGGCAGGCGCCCGACGATGGGGAACAGCAGCGGCGCCCTCCCGGTCCAGAAGGCGGCATCGCCGTTCCAGAGGAGGTCGCGGCCCTCGGCATCGCGCAGGCTCTGCATCTCCGCGCCCAGCGGGGCGATCTCGACGCTGAGGAAGCTGGACCGCAGTTTGACGGTGGAGTTGCCGGAGGGGGCTTGCGCCGGGCTGCTCATCGCTTCGATTCTCGCCTTTTAGCTGTCTCGACTTGAGGGCGGAACGGGACTACGGGAAGAAGGATAAAGGCTTGATTCCAGCCGGAATCGCTTTCCGTCGGCTCGCTCACCCCGGTCCCCATCATGGCCCATACTCTCGGCCCTGTCGCCGCGCTCCTGCTCGGCGTGTTCTTTCTGGTTACCGGAAGCGGCCTGCAGAACACGCTGCTACCGCTGCGCGGCGCGTTCGAAGGCTTCAGCGCCATCAATCTCGGCATTTTGGGGTCGAGCTACTATCTCGGCTTCGTCATCGGCTGCCTCGCCGTGCCGCATCTGGTGCGCCGCTCCGGGCATATCCGCGCCTTCGCGGCGCTGACCTCCGGCGTGGTGGCGGCGATGATGGGCCATCTCATCGTCATCGAGCCCTTCGTGTGGTTCGGCCTGCGCGCCATCACCGGCTTCTGCTTCGCGGGC
>JAEZMI010000223.1 GCA_023414975.1 Pseudomonadota bacterium
TCGCCGCGTGGCCCATGTCGCGGAGCACCTCGACATGGTGGGCGCCGGCATAGGCGTAGGATTCGAGCAGCGCCCGCCAGAGATGGCCGATATCGTGCGAGAGGGTGAGCCCGTCGATGACGCCGCGTGCGGCGGGATCGTGGATCGGGGTCTTCTCGCCGAGGAAGTAGGGCAGGATGATCAGCCCGTCCGCGCCGGCCGGGCGCGCGGCGGCGAGCCGGTCGAGATGCTGGTGCAGGCTCAGCCCGGCGCGGGCGGCGGCTTCCGCCTCGCCGCCGGCGAAGGTGCGCACGAACCAGTTCAGCCCGGAGCCGCCGGTCGCCATGCAGCCATTGGGCATGTAGAGGCCGGGAATGAGGTGATAGTCGAGATAGAGCCGCGGGTCCGGCTTCACCTGATCGGTGGCGACGAGAATATCCACCGCGCCGCCGAATTTCAGCAGGATGTCGCCTTTGCGGGTGACGCCGGCGCCGAGGGCGGAGGCGATCATGTCCGCCGCGCCGCCGATCACCGGCGTGCCGATGGCGAGGCCGGTCGCGGCCGCGCCCTCAAGGCTCACATGGCCCATGATCTCGTGCGAGGCGGTCTTGCGCGGCACGGCGCTGCGCGGAATGCGCGCCCAGGCGACCAGCTCGTCGTCTATTTCGTGGCGGGAGACATCGACGAAGCCGGCTTCCAGCGCCCAGTTCTGCTCCACCGCGCGCGCGCCGGTGAGGCGCCAGTTCACGTAATCATAGGAGCCGAACACGGTGGCGATGCGGGCGAAGACATCCGGCTCGTGCCGGGCGATCCAGCGCAGCTTGGCGGTGACGAGCTGCTGGTTGATGCCGTTGCCGGCCTTCTTGATGAAGGCGGCCTCGTCCTTCTCCGCGCGGAGTTCCGCGACTTCCGCCCCGCAGCGCCCGTCGCTCTGCTGGATGGAGGGACGCAGCACGCGGCCTTCCGCGTCCAGCAGCACCACGGCGGGCAGCATGCCGGTGACGCCGATGGCGGCGATCTCCGTCGGGTCGATGCCGGCGGAATCGATGAGTTCACGGCTGATGGCGCCGACATTCGCCCACCACTGCGCCGGGTCTTCCTCCGCCCAGCCGGCATGGGGCGAGGAGAGGGTGACGGGGCGCGAGACCACGCCCAGCACCTCGCCCGGCAGGCGCAGCAGGAAGCCGATGGTGGAGGTGGTGCCGATGTCGAGGCCGAGAACGCAGGTCATTGGGCTGAGCTCATCGGGCGGGAACCTCTCGGGCGCGGTGGGCAAGGTAAAGGCAAAGGAGACGTCATCCCGGACCGGCCTTAGGCCGGATCCGGGATCGCGGGCCGCGTTATGTCTGGCCTGCGATCCCGGCTCGGCGGCGGTGCCGCCGTCCGGGATGACGACCTCAGGCTGAGCGCCGCCGGGATGACGTGCTCAAGGAAAGCACGGCGGGCGATCAGCGGATCGCATTCACCACGTCCATGAAGCGGGCCACGCGGGCCGCTTCCACGGGGTTCCAGGTGTTGCCGTCGACCTTGAAATGGGTGCCGATGACGACGCCCGAGGCGATGGAGAAGATGTCGCGGATATTGTCGATGTTGACGCCGGTATTGGCGAAGATCGGCACGTCCTTGACCGTCTCGGCCACCTTGCGCAGATGCGACTGGTCGGCCGGCTGGCCGGTGATCGGGCCGGAGACGAGGATGGCGTCCGCGAGCGAGGAGAACACCGCGCTCTTGGCGCGCAGCTCGATCGGGCGCTGGTCGAGCGAGTGGGCGAACTCGGCGTTGATGTTGAAGAGCATCTTCATGTCGTCGCGCTTCAGGTCATGGCGCAGGCGCGCCGCCTCGGCGCAGTTCGGCTCCCACAGGCCCATGTCGGAGGCGAACAGGCCGGTGAAGATCTCGCGCACGAAGCTCGCGCCGGTGATCGCGCCGATGGCGACGGTGGCGACGGGGTCCCACAGATAGTTGACGCCGAACGGCACCTTCAGGCTCGGCTTCACCGCCTGCACGATGGCGCTCATGGCGGCGATGGAGGCCGGCGAGCCTTTGAAGACGTAGGGGCGGTCGTTCTCGTTGCCGAACATGATGGCGTCGACGCCGCCGGCCTGCAGCTTCTCGACATCGGCGAGCACGCCCTCGATCAGCTTGTCGAGGCCGCCATCGGCGTCATAGAGCGGCGCGCCGGGCAGGGCGCCGATGTGGGCCATGGCGATGACGACCTTCTTCTTGTCGCCGAAGCACTCGAAAACCATGCGATTCACTCCTTGGGAACAGGCGGACGGCGCTCAGGCGCCGGAGACGGGCGAGGCGATGCGCACATCCACCCGCGCGGCCGCGAGCGCGGCGGCGATGCGTGGGGGCGGCTCGGCATCGGTAACGAGCATGTTGATGTCGGCGAAGGCGCCGACCTGGACGAGCGACATGCGCTGGAACTTGGCGCTGTCGCACAGCAGGATCTTGAGGCCCGAGCGGCGCAGATAGACGCGCTTCATGTCGGTGTCCTCGAAGGAATAGTCGAAGAAGCCCTCCGCCGTGATGCCGGACGTGCCGATCACCGCCGCGTCGAACCACAGCTTCTCGAACTGGGCGGTGGCGGTCGGGCCATAGACCGACATCTCCTCCGCCCGCACGCGCCCGCCCGCGACGTAGATTTCCGGCCCGGCGCCATCGAGCGCGGTGGAGACGCGCAGGCTGTTGGTGAAGATCTTGAGATGGGCGAGCTCGCGCAGATGCGCGGCCATGAGGAAGGTGGTGGTGCCGACATCCAGCGCCAGGGTGCGGTAGCCGGCGACGATGTTGGCGGCATAGGCGGCGATGGCCGCCTTGGCGTCGGCGCCGCGGCGCAGGCGCGCGTCGAAGCTCGGCTCCTCGCTGTCCATGGCGACGCTGGCCGGGGGATCGGCGAGCACCGCGCCGCCATGCACGCGCACGAGGCGCCCCTCGCGCTCCAGCTCGACGAGATCGCGGCGGATGGTCATGTCGGAGACGCCGAGCGTGGCGGCGAGCGCGCTGACGCTGACCGAGCCGGAGAGGCCGAGCTGATCGAGAATGCGGGCCTGGCGGGTGGGCGAGAGCAGGCGCTGGCGTTCGTCGCCGGCTTCCGCGACGCGCTCGGCGCGTGCGGGCTCGGCCGGCAGCGGGGCGCTTGCGTGCGGTTCCGGGCTGTGCGGTTCCGGCAGTCGGTCGGCGGCCATGCTCGCTCCTGCTCGCTGCGGCGCTTGCCACGGGTCCGATACGGCCCGGCCCGCGACGGGATGGAGCGGGCGGCGGGGGAGTTTCCCCGCGCCGGCGCCGCGCCATGAGGGGAATCTCTAGCCGAGCGAATGAACATAATCAAACATATTTTATCCCTTGATGTGCGTTCATGTTTGTTACATTCTCGCCTCGACCCGAGGAGCCGCACATGATCCCGCTGACCGCGCCGACCCCCGTCTATGCCGAGCTGAACGGCCGCAAGGCCTTCGTCACGGGCGGAGCGACCGGGATCGGGCGGGCGATCAGCGCGGCGCTGGCGAAGCAGGGCGTTCAGGTCGCCATCGGCGACATCAACCTTGAGGCGGCGCGGGCCGCGGCCTCCGCCATCGGGTCCGGCGCGGTGGCGGTGGCCATCGATGTGCGGCGGCGCGATTCGGTCGAGGCGGGCTTCAAGGCGGCCGTGGAGGCGCTCGGCGGCTGCGACCTGTTGATCGCCAATGCCGGCGTTTCGACCATGAATCCGGCGCTCGACCTCACCGACGAGGAATGGGATTTCAACTTCGATGTGAACACGCGCGGCGTGTTCCTCACCAACCAGATCGCCGCGCGGCACTTCGTGGCGGAAGGCAAGGGCTGCATCGTCAACACCGCCTCTCTGGCGGCGAAGGTCGGCGCGCCGCTGCTGGCGCATTACTCCGCCTCGAAATTCGCCGTGCTCGGCTGGACGCAGGCGCTGGCCCGCGAGCTGGCGCCCAAGGGAATCCGCGTCAACGCGGTGTGTCCGGGCTTCGTCGCCACGGGCATGCAGAGCCGCGAGGTGGAATGGGAGGCCAAGCTGCGCGGCGTCACGCCCGAGCGCGTGGTGGAGGATTACATCAGCCAGACCCCGCTCGGGCGGCTGGAGCAGCCGGAGGACGTGGCCGATGTCGTCGTCTTCCTCGCCTCCGAACAGGCGCGGTTCATGACCGGCCAGGGCGTGAACGTCACCGGCGGCGTCTACACAACCTGACGTGACCTCACGGGCGATCCATGGCGGATCGCCCGTTTTTCGTCAGGCCGGATGTTTGAATTTGTTTCTTCCGGCGGCTCGCCGCGCATGGCGGGTGCCGGACAAGGGAAAGTCGGATGGCGTCGATCGAACTCGATCATGTCTCGAAGCTCTACGCCAACGGCGCCTATGGCGTGCGCGACGTGGACCTGACGATTGAGGATGGTGAGTTCGTCATCTTCCTCGGCCCGTCCGGCTGCGGGAAGTCGACCACGCTGCGCATGATCGCCGGGCTGGAGGGCATCACCTCGGGCGACCTGCGGATCGGCGGGCGCAGCGTGACCCATGTGCCGCCGCGCGAGCGCAACATCGCCGTCGTCTTTCAGTCCTACGCGCTCTACCCGCATATGAATGTGCGCGAGAACATGGGCTTCGGCCTGAAGATGCGCGGCGTCGCCCGCCCCGTGATCGAGGCGAAGATCAAGGAAGCGGCGGGCCTGCTCGGCCTGACCCCCTATCTCGACCGCAAGCCGGCCGCGCTCTCCGGCGGCCAGCGCCAGCGCGTGGCGCTCGGCCGGGCCATCGTGCGCGATCCCGTCGCCTTCCTGCTCGACGAGCCGCTGTCCAATCTCGACGCGCAGCTGCGCGCGGAGATGCGGCTCGAACTCGTCAAGCTGCACCGCCGGCTCGGGCGCACCATCGTCCATGTGACCCATGACCAGGTGGAAGCCATGACCATGGGCGACCGCATCTGCATCATGCGCGATGGGCGGATGATCCAGGTCGGCAAGCCGCTCGATGTCTATGCCGACCCGGTCGACACCTTCGTGGCCCGCTTCCTCGCCACCCCGCCGATGAACCTCATACCGGCGCGGCTGGAAGGGCAGGGCGACGGCCTCGTGGTGCGCGCCGACGGGCTGAACGTCACGGTCCCCGCCGAGCACCGCGACGCCTACGCGGCCGCCGCGGGGCGCGCGGTGATTTTCGGCCTGCGGCCCGAGGACCTGCATGAAATGCCGGCGCCGGGCTACCAGCCGATCGAGGTGACGGTGGTGGCGATGGAATCGCTCGGGGTCGAGAACATCCTCATCGGCCAGATCGGAGGAGCGCAGGGCGGCGGGGGGCAGGGTGGTTCGCCGGTGGAGATCGCCGCCCGGCTGTCGCGCCACTTCACCGCGCCGGTCGGCGCGACCGTGCCGCTTTATGTCGATGCGCGGCCCATGCACCTGTTCGACCCGGAGACGACGCGGGCGCTGCCGCGCCCCTCGCTCCGGCGCGCGGCGAACTGAGCGGGGAGGCGGGCATGCGGCGCGTTGCTCTTCATCTCGGCCTTCTCCTGACCTGCGCCGTCATCCTCGTTCCGCTGCTCTGGGTGGTGCGCACCAGCTTCCTGCCCGAATCCATGTCCTATTCGCCGGAGCTGATGCCGGCGGTGACGCTGGACAATTACGTCGCGCTGTTCACCTCCACCCGCTACGGTCCGTCCTATCTCAACAGCCTGATCGTGGCCTTCGGCTCGGTGGTGGTGGCGCTGCCCTTCGCCTGCATGACCGGCTATGCCTTCGCCCGCTTCAAGACCAGCGGGCAGGGCGGACGCTTCGCGGTGCTGGCGACGCAGATGCTGCCTCCCGTCGCCATCGTGCTGCCGGCCTTCGCGCTGCTGCGCATGGTGGGGCTCACCAATTCGCTGACCGGCCTCGTCATCGTCTATGCGGCGATCAACCTGCCCTTCCTCATCTGGGTGCTGATGGGGTTCTTCGAGGGCATTCCGGTCGATCTCGAATGGGCGGCGCAGACCGACGGGGCGACGCCCTGGGGCGCCTTCTGGCGGATCGTGCTGCCGGTCTCGCTGCCGGGCATCGCGGCGGCCGGCGTGCTCGGCTTCATCATGACCTGGAACGAATTCCTTTTCGCGCTGGTGCTGAGCGGACCGCAGACGGCGACCGTGCCCGTCGCGCTCGCGGCGCTGCAGACCTCGAACGGCGTGCAGATCGCCAAGGTCTCGGCCGGCGTGGTGCTGGCGGTGCTGCCGCTGGTCATCGCCTCGCGCTTCATCCAGCGCTTCATCGTCCAGGGCCTCACCTTCGGCAGCGTGAAATGAACGCCGCCCGACACCGACCGCCGTGCCTGCCGGCACGCGCCAAGCCAGCGGGCAAACCCGCTCCAGACGGAACAGGAGAGACGACATGCAGATGAGACGTATCGTCCGGGCGCTGCTCGGCGCCAGCATGCTGGCCGCCGCCAGTCCCGCCTTCGCCGAGCCGATCACCCTGCGCGCCCTGATGGAGGACGTGCCGGAGACGCAGATCATCGAGAGCCTGCTGCCGGAATTCACCAAGGAAACCGGCATCAAGGTCGAGTTCGAGAAGATCGGCTATGGCGACATGCACGACAAGCTCGTCGCGCAGCTCGTCGCTCCCGAAAGCTATTACAACGTGCTGGAGGTCGACTTCCTCTGGGCCGGCGAGTTCCCCGCCGCCGGCTGGCTGGAAGACCTCAACCCCTATGTCCAGAAGTCCGGCTTCGACCTGAAGCCCTTCATCCCCTCGATGCTGGACCTGCTCGGCCGCACGCCCGACGCGCTGCCGATCCTGCCCATGTACAATTACTCGATGGGCCTCATCTACCGCACGGACCTCATCAACGATGCCAAGGTGAAGGCCGACTACAAGGCCAAGACGGGCAAGGATCTCGCGGTGCCCGCGACGCTCGCCGACTATGTGGCGCTGTCGAAGTTCTTCAAGGCGCAGGGCGGCGACGTGGTCGGCGCGGCCATGCAGGGCCAGCGCGGCGACCCGAACTCGATGGAGTTCTCCAACTACCTGTTCTCGGCGGGCGGTGCCTATCTCGACGCCGGCCGCAAGGTGGTGCTGAACAGCCCCGAGGGCCTGACCGCGCTGAAGCTCTACGCCGACAACATCCAGAACGGCGCGCAGCAGGGCGCCCTCTCGGCCACGCTCGACGACACGATGCGGCTGATGTGCGCGGGCAAGGCGTTCAGCATGGTCACCTATTGGTGGATGCTGCCGCAGCTCGACAATGCCGAGAAGTGCCCGGCGGTGGCCGGCAAGCTGGCGCTCAGCGTGATGCCGGGCGGCCATGGCGAGAGCGGCGGCTGGGGCTGGGGCATTCCGAAGAACACCTCGGATGAATCCAAGGCCGCGGCCTGGAAGTTCATCGAATGGGTGCAGGGCAAGAAGACCTCCATCGCCCGCGCCCTGCAGGGCCATGCGCCGGTGCGTTCGGACGTGTTCGAGGACGCGGCGGTGCTGAAGAAGTACCCGTTCTACAAGACCGGGCTCGACATCGTCGCCTCCGGCAAGTCGTTCCCGATCTTCGCCTATTCGGCGCAGTACGAGGACGTGCTGGGCACCCAGCTCTCGCTCGCCGCCGGCGGGCAGGTCAGGCCCGAGGACGCCCTCAAGGCCGCCGCCGACGGCCTGACCCAGCTGATGAACAAGTAAGCGTTCACCCGACTTCGTGCGGGGGCCGGTTTTCGCAGCCTTCCGGTCCCCGCGCGTTCTTCCTCGCCTGCGGCACGATCCGGTTCGATTGTCTCAATCGGATCGGTCAATCGCTCTCCCGCTCGATGGGAGAGAACGTTTTATCCGCCCGGCGTGCGCGGCAAGCCGGCCGGAGCGTGCTCTCGCGAGGCATCTCGGCCTGACCCCCTTCGGCCACGGTGCGCCGGCTTCCCCTCGTCCGGCGCACCGCCTTTTTCAAGCTTCACGCAAGATCCAGGGACCATCCCCCATGGCACGACCGGCTTTCGCGGATCGGGACTGGCGCACCGGCTGGGCCTTCGCCGCGCCGGGGCTGTTGACGCTCGCCGTGGTGATGGGCTTCCCGCTGGTCTATGCGGCGCTGATCTCGGTCTCCTCGCTCACCCTGCTCAAGCCGATGCTGACGCCCTATGTGGGGCTGAAGAACTTCGTCGTGGTGATGAGCGACCCGATCTTCTGGGGCGCGGTGTGGCTGACCATCAAATATTCCGTCGTCACCGTGGCCGCCGAATTCGCCGTCGGGCTCGGCATCGCCCTGATGCTGAACCGCACCGTGACGATGAAGCCGGTCTATTTCGCCGTGCTGACCATTCCCATGGCGATGTCGCCGGTGAGCGTGGCGCTGATCTGGCGCATGCTGCTCCAGCCCAATCTCGGCATCGTCAACCAGACGCTGGAGGCGATGGGCCTGCCGCGGGTCGACTGGCTCGGCGACCCCGATCTCGCGCTGTGGACCATGGCGGCCATCGATGTGTGGCAGCAGACCTCCTTCGTGGTGCTGATCCTCGCCGCGGGCCTCGCCGCGCTGCCGCGCGACCCCTATGAGGCGGCGGACGTGGACGGGGCGGGACCCTTCCAGCAGTTCTGGTTCATCACGCTGCCCATGCTGCGGCCGGTGGCGGCGATCGCCGTCATCATCCAGCTCATCAACGAGTTCCGCACCTATGACCTGCCCTACATCCTCACCAAGGGCGGGCCGGGCAATGCGACGGAGGTGCTGAGCTTCTTCGCCTATCGGCGCGCCTTTCTGGGCCTGCATCTCAACGAGGGCGCGGCGGCTTCCTTCGCGCTGCTGCTGATCGTGCTGGCGCTCACGGTGCTGTTCTTCGCCGCGCTGGAGCGGCGGCGGTGAGCCGGCGTGTGAGAGGGGCCGCGCGGCGGCGCTGGGCCGGCGCGTGAGAGGATGGCCGCGCGGCGGCGCTAATCCCCGCCCATGCGGTAGCCGACGCCCGGCTCGGTGACGATAAGCGCGGGATTGGCCGGGTCGTCCTCGATCTTGGCGCGGAGCTGGCCGACATAGACGCGCAGATACTGCGTGTCGTGCTCATGCGCCGGGCCCCAGACCGACCGCAGGATGTGGCGGTGGGTCACGACCTTGCCGCCATGACGGGCGAGGAAGGCGAGCAAATCAAATTCGCGGGGGGTGAGTTTCACCTCGGCGCCCGCGCGGGCGACGCGGTGGCGGGGAATGTCGATCTCGACCGAACCCAGCCGCAGCACGGGCGTCTCGCCCTTTTCCTGCATGCGGTGGCGCAGCGCTGCGCGCAGCCGGGCCATCAGCTCACCCATGCCGAAGGGCTTGTTGATGAAATCGTCGGCGCCAAGGTCCAGCGCCTCGATCTTCTCGGCCTCGCGGTCGCGCGCGGAGAGCACGAGAATGGGCACCGCCGACCATTCGCGCAGGCGCCGGATCACCTCCTTGCCGTCCATGTCCGGCAGGCCGAGATCGAGAATGACCGCGTCCGGCCGGCGGTTGGCCACCTGGGCGAGGGCCTGCATGCCGTCTTCCGCGCGCAGGGCTTCGTAGCCGTTCGCCGCCAGCGCCGGCGCCATGAAGCGGTGGATGGCGGGCTCGTCATCGACCACCAGAACCGTGCCCGCGCTCATGGTAGTTCTCTCCGCCCGGCGTACGCCGTGCTCATGACTGCTCCTCTTCCCGGGCGGCCTGTGCCGGCAAGGGAAGCCGCAGCGCGATGCGCGTGCCGCTGCGCTGGCCGGGCGCCGGGCTGCGGGCGGAGACCGAGCCGCCATGGGCCTCGACGATGCCGCGTGTGATGGCAAGGCCGAGGCCCGAGCCGTCGCCGCCATCGCCGGACCCGCGCGGGGCGCGGACGAATTTCTCGAACACATGGGGCAGCGTCTCGGCGGGAATGCCCGGCCCGTCATCGGTGACGGCGATGACCATCTGCCCCTCGATGACCGTGGCGGAGAGGCCGACACGGGCCGCCGGCCCGGCATAGCGCACGGCATTGGCGACGACATTGCCGAGCGCCTGGTCCATCAGGTTCGGGTCGGCCTCGATGAGCGGCAGGCCGGGCGCGGCGGTGACGACGAAACGCTGCGTCGCTCCCCGCTTCCTCACCGCCGCCACCGCCCGGTTCATCAGTTCCACCACATCCACCCAGTCCCGCCGCATGTCGAGCGCGCCGGCCTCCAGCCGCGTCATGGAGAGGAGGTTGCGCACCATGAGGTCGAGATTTTCCGCCTCGTCGCGCATTTGCGCCAGAAGATCCTGCCGGGCCGCGGCGGGAATGTCGGGGCCGTAATCCAGGAGGCTGGTGGCGGCGCCGAGGATGGAGGCGAGCGGCGTGCGGAAATCGTGGCTGATCGAGGCGAGGAGGATGTTGCGCACCCGTTCCGTCTCCGCCGCCGTGCGCACCCGCGTCACCTCCGCCGAGAGGCGCGCGCGCAGCAGCGCGGCGGCGGTCTGCTCGGCGAGCGTGCCCATGAGGCCCTCGCTTTCCGAATCGAGCGGCGGGGCCGCGCTGTCCTGTTCGATGCCGATGACGCCGATGCGCGCGCCGTTCTGCGTGCCGCCGAGAGGGCGGAACAGCCAGGGCGCGGTCGGCAGCGTGCCGGTGCCGGCGCCCGCCGGCTCGCCATGCTGATAGGCCCAGCCGGCGGCGGTCATCGACGCGGTGTCCAGCCGGTCTTCCGGCGGCCAGGCGGCGGCGATGGCGAGGCCGGTCTCCCGCCCCAGCAGGATGACGCTGGCGCGCCCGAGCGTGGCGTGGAGTTCCACCGCCGCCGCTTCCGCCACCTTGGCCTCGTCCGGCAGGGCGGAAAGCTTGCGGGTGAAATCATAGAGCCGGCGCGTCGCCCGCATACGCCGGGCGGCAAGGCGCGCCTGCTCCCGCGCGCGGCCGGCAATGGCGGAGATAATAACGGCGACGGTGAGGAAGATCAGCAGCGCCAGCAATTCATGCGGGCGCGCCACGGTGAAGGTGTCGACGGGATCGATGAAGAAGAAGTTGTAGGCGAGGAAGGAGAGCGCCGAGGCGAGAATGGCCGGCCAGACGCCATGCAGCAGCGCCGGCAGCAAGACGGCCAGCAGATAGAGCATCGACACGTTGGGCAGCGTCACCACCTGCGTGAGCAAGAGGCCGAGCACGGTGGCGGCGGCGACGCCCGCGGTCGCGGTGACATAGCCGAGGATGGGCCCGGCGGGCGGCAGGCGGCTCAGCCAGCCCGGACCGGGGTCGCGCGCCTCGGCCGTCACCACATGCACGGCGATGCCGTCGCTCGCGCGCACCAGCGCGTGCGCCAGCGAGCGGCGCAGGAGCCCGAGCGGCCAGCGCCGGCGGGCCTTGCCGACGATGATCTGGGTGACGTTCTCGAAGCGGGCGACGCGCAGTACCTCGGCGGGAATGTCGCCGGCCACCAGCGCACGCGTTTCCGCCCCCAGGGTCTCGGCGAGCCGCATGCCGGCGTCGAGCCGGGCGCGCTCATGGGTCGGCAGCACATGGCCGGGACGCTCCACCGTCACCGCGAACCAGCGGGCGTCCATGAGGTCGGCGAGGCGCTTGGCCTCGCGCACCACGCGCTCGGCCGCGCCATCCGGTCCGACGCAGACCAGAAGCCGCTCGCCCGCCGCCCAGGGGCCCGCAATGGCCGAGCCCTGCATGCGCTCGACGAGATCGCTGTCGACGCGGGCGGCGACGCGGCGCAGCGCCAGTTCGCGCAGGGCCGTGAGGTTGCCCGGCTTGAAGAAGCTTTGCACCGCGCGGGTCGCGGTGTCCTCCACATAGACCTTGCCGTCGGCGAGGCGCTTGATGAGTTCGTCCGAGGGCAGGTCGACGAGGATGATCTCGTCCGCCTTTTCCAGCGCCATGTCCGGCACGGTCTCGCGCACCCTGACGCCGGTGATGCGCTGGACGACGTCGTTCAGGCTCTCGACATGCTGGATGTTGAGCGTGGTCCACACATCGATGCCGGCGGCGAGCAGGTCCTGCACGTCCTGCCAACGCTTGGGGTGGCGGGAGCCTTCGACGTTGGAATGGGCGTATTCGTCGACCAGCAGCAGCGAAGGGCGGCGGGCGAGGGCGGCATCGAGGTCGAATTCCGGCACCAGCCGCCCGCGATAGGCGATGCCCTTGCGGGGGATGATCTCCAGCCCCTCCGCCAGCGCCTGCGTTTCCGCCCGGCCATGGGTCTCGACGATGCCGGCGACGACGTCGCGCCCGCCCGCGCGGGCGGCACGGGCGGCGTTGAGCATCGCATAGGTCTTGCCGACCCCCGGCGCGGCGCCGAGGAAGATGCGCAGCTGGCCGCGTGCCGCGCGTTCGGCGGCGGCCAGCAGGGCCTCAGGGTCGGCGCGGGCGGGCTGGTCCGCGCTCATGGCCGGTCCTCACGGCGAGGGCGCGGCCGGCGCGCGCGCATCGAGCGCCAGATTGAGGGCGAGGACGTTGACGCGCGGATCACCGAACACTCCGAACTGCGGCCCCTCTATGTGCGCTTCCACCAGGGCGCGGACAAGCGCGGGGTCCGTCTGCCGGGCCGCGGCGACGCGCGGCACCTGCGCGCGCGCATAGGCCGGCGAAATGTGCGGATCGAGCCCGCTGCCCGAGGCGGTGACGGCATCGGCCGGGAGGGGGCCGGCGAGGCCGTCCGCGCGCAGGGCGTCGGCATCGCTCTTCAGCCGCTCGGCGAGCCTGGCGCTGGTGGGCCCGAGATTGGTGCCGGAGGAGGCGCTCGCGTCATAGCCAGTGCCGGCCGCCGAGGGGCGCGGGTGGAAATAGGCCGCCCCCGCAAAGCCCTGGCCGATCAGCGCGGAGCCGACGACGGTGCCCTCGCGGATGACGAGCGAGCCGCGCGCCTCGCGTGGGAACAACGCCTGCGCGGCCTCGGTCAGGGCGAGCGGGTAGGCGAGGCCGGTGAGCAGGGTGAAGGCGATGAGCAGGGTCAGCGCCGGGCGAAGAAAAGTGAGCATGATGACATTCCTTGTCTTTCATCCGCGTCATCCCGGACGGCCGGAGGCCGATCCGGGATCGCTGGAAGTCGGAGAGCGATCCCGGATTGAGGCTTCGCTTCGGCCGGGATGACGAAGACGGGTCACGCAAGGCCGAGCGCGGCGACGGCGAGGTCGATGAGCTTGATGCCGATGAAGGGCAGGAGGACGCCGCCGCCGCCATAGAGGGCGAGGTTGCGGGCGAGCACGGTGGCGGCGGGCTGGGCGCGGTAGGGGACGCCGCGCAAGGCGAGCGGGATCAGCGCGATGATGATGAGCGCGTTGAAGATCACCGCCGAGAGGATGGCGCTCTGCGGCGAGTGCAGCCCCATCACGTTCAAGAGCCCGAGTTGCGGGATCGCGGCGATGAACAGCGCCGGGATGATGGCGAAGTACTTCGCCACGTCATTGGCGATGGAGAAGGTGGTGAGCGCGCCGCGCGTCATCAGCAATTGCTTGCCGATGCCGACGATCTCGATGAGCTTGGTCGGGTCGCTGTCGAGATCGACCATGTTGCCGGCCTCGCGCGCCGCCTGCGTGCCGGACTGCATGGCGACGCCGACATCGGCCTGGGCGAGCGCCGGCGCGTCATTGGTGCCGTCGCCGCACATGGCGACGAGCCGGCCATGGCGCTGCTCGGTGCGGATATAGGCGAGCTTGTCCTGCGGGGTGGCCTCGGCGATGAAATCGTCGACGCCCGCCTCCGAGGCGATGGCGGCGGCGGTGACGGGGTTGTCGCCCGTGACCATCACCGTGCGGATGCCCATGCGGCGCAGTTCCGCGAAGCGCTGCTTGATGTCGGGCTTGACCACATCCTTGAGGTGGATGACGCCGAGCAGCCGGCCATTTTCCGCGAGCCCGAGCGGCGTGCCGCCGGAGCGGGCGATCTTGTCCACGGCGGCATCGAACGCGGCGATGCCGGTCGAGGCATTGGCATCCTGGCCGTGGACGAAGCGCTTCACCGCATCGACCGCGCCCTTGCGGATGCGCCGCCCGGCGACATCGACGCCGGAGAGGCGGGTGGCGGCGGTGAAGGGCACGAAGCTCGCCCCCGCCATCGCCGCCGTCTCGGTGGTGATGCCGTATGTCTCGCGCGCCAGCTCAAGGATCGAGCGGCCCTCCGCGGTCTCGTCGGCAAGGCTCGCCTGCACGGCGATGAGCGCCGCCTCATGCTCGCCGATGCCGGGCACCGGGATGATCTCCGCCGCCATGCGGTTGCCGAAGGTGATGGTTCCGGTCTTGTCGAGCAGCAGCGTGTCGACGTCGCCCGCCGCCTCGACCGCGCGGCCGGACATGGCGAGCACGTTGTGGCGGATCAGCCGGTCCATGCCGGCGATGCCGATGGCCGAGAGCAGGCCACCGATGGTCGTCGGGATGAGCGTGACCAGCAGCGCGACCAGCACGGGCACCGGCACGTCGGCGGCCGCGTAACGCCCAAGCCCGGCGAGCGAGACGACGGCGATGAGGAAGATCAGCGTCATGCCGACCAGCAGGATGGAGAGCGCCAGCTCGTTCGGCGTCTTCTGCCGCTCGGCGCCTTCCACCAGCGCGATCATGCGGTCGAGGAAGGAGGAGCCGGGCGCGGCGGTGATGCGCACGACGATCCAGTCGGAGATGACGGTGGTGCCGCCGGTAACCGCCGAGCGGTCGCCGCCGCTCTCGCGGATGACGGGCGCGCTCTCGCCGGTGATGGCGGCCTCGTTGACCGAGGCGATGCCCTCGACGATCTCGCCGTCGCCGGGAATGAGATCGCCGGCCTCGACCAGAACGTGATCGCCCAGTTTGAGGTCGAGGGCGGAGACGCGCTCGATCGTGGCGCGGTCGAAGCTGGCGAGATCCTTGGCGCTGCGCAGGCGCTTGGCCACCGTGTCGGTGCGGGCCCTGCGCAGGGAATCCGCCTGGGCGCGGCCGCGCCCTTCGGCGATGGCCTCGGCGAAATTGGCGAACAGCACGGTGAACCACAGCCAGGCCATGATCTGGCCGGTGAAGGCGAGCGGATTGCCGGCGAGGACATCGCGCAGGAACAGAACCGTGACGAGCGCCGCCACCACCTCGGTGACGAAGATCACCGGGTTGCGCATGAGCAGGACGGGGTTGAGCTTCAGCACCGCATCGCGCAGCGCCCGCCCGATGAGGTCGGGCGAGGCGAAGGCGGAGCCGGTCTTCGCAGGTGTGTGCGTGGACATGAGAGGTCTCCGGTGGCGGTGGTTCAGAAGGTCTTGCCGGCCAGCATCTGCACCTGCTCGGCGATGGGGCCGAGGGCGAGCGCGGGGAAGAACTGGAGACCGCCGAGGATGAGGATGACGCCGGCGAGCAGGCCGACGAAGAGCAGCCCGTGGGTGGGAAAGGTGCCGGAGGAGGCGGCGAGCCGGGTCTTGCCGGCGAGCGAGCCGGCGATCGCCATCATCGGCACGATATAGGCGAAGCGCCCGAGCAGCATGGCGAGGCCCAAGGTCGTGTTCCACCAGGGCGAGTTGGCCGAGAGCCCGCCAAAGGCCGAGCCGTTGTTCCCCGCCGCCGAGGAATAGGCGTAGAGGATTTCCGACAGGCCGTGCGGGCCGGCATTGCCGAGCCCGGCCAGCGCGTCCGGCAGCACGGCGGCGACGCCCGAGAAGCCGAGAATGGCGGTGGGCAGGATGAGGATGGCGAGAATGGCCATCTTCACCTCCTTCGCCTCGATCTTCTTGCCGAGATATTCCGGCGTGCGCCCGACCATCAGCCCGGCGACGAAGACGGCGATGATCGCCATCACCAACAGGCCATAGAGGCCGGAGCCGACGCCGCCCGGCAGGATCTCGCCGAGCTGGATCAGGAACATCGGCACCAGCCCGCCGAGCGGGGTGAAGGAGCCGTGCATGGCGTTCACCGCCCCGTCCGACAGCCCGGTGGTGACCGCGGCGAACATGGCCGAGGCGGCGAGGCCGAAGCGAACCTCCTTGCCCTCCATATTGCCGCCCGCCGGATCGATGCCGGCCGCGACGAGCGAGGGCGTGCCGGCGGCTTCCGCCCAGTAGGTAACAGCGATGCCGGCGACGAGGAGGAGGGCGACGACGCCGATGAGTGCGCGCGCCTGCCGCCGGTCGCCGACCAGCCGGCCGAAGGCGAAGACGAGCGCGACCGAGATCACCAGCATCTGCCAGATTTCCAGCGCGTTGCTGAAGGGCGTCGGGTTCTCGAAGGGATGGGCGGCGTTGACGTTGAAGAAGCCGCCGCCATTGGTGCCGAGCTGCTTGATCGCCATTTGCGAGGCGACGGGGCCGACCGCGATGGTCTGGCGCGCGCCCTCCAGCGTGGTGGCGGCGACGCTCGCGTCCAGCGTCTGCGGCACGCCCATCGCCACCTGCGCGAGGCCGGTGACGATGGCGAGCGGCAGCAGCACGTAGAGCACCGAGCGCGTCATATCGACGAAGAAATTGCCGACGCCCGGCGCGTTCGAGCGGGCGAAGGCCCGCACCAGCGCGACGGCAAGCGCAAGGCCCGTGGCGGCGGAGAGGAAGTTCTGCACGGTGAGCCCGGCCATCTGGCTGAACAGGCTCATCGTGGTCTCGCCGGCATAGGACTGCCAGTTGGTGTTGGTGACGAAGCTCACCGCCGTGTTGAAGGCAAGGTCCGGCGCGAGGGCACCGAAGCCCAGCGGGTTCAGCGGCAGCAGGCCCTGAAGGCGCAGCAGCGCGTAAAGCACGGCGACGCCCGCCGCGTTGAAGGCGAGCATGGCGAGCGTGTAGCCCAGCGCGCTCTGCTCCTTCTTGGGATCGACGCCGGCGAGAAGGTAGAGGCCGCGCTCGACGGGGCCGAGCACGGGGGAGAGCAGGGTGCGCTCGCCGGCATAGAGCCGCGCCATAAAGGCGCCGAGCGGCACGGCGGCGATAAGGACGAGTGCGAGGATGATGGCTATCTGGAGCCAGCCGAGAGCGGTCATGGCGAAGGGCTTTCAGGGAGGGAGGGCGCGTCAGAACTTTTCGGGCCGCAGCAGCGCGAGCACGAGGTAGACGGCGAGGGCGAGGGCGACCGCGGCGCCGAGGATGAGATCGAACATGGCCTAGCCTCGCGCCGTGTAGCGGGCATAGGCGGCCATCAGCAGGAAGAAGCCGAGGGCGATGGCGAGGTAGATGATGTCCAGCATGGTCCAGTGTCCTGGTTGGGCTGGTGCTTCATCTAGGCCGGGCCCGATAAGGGCTCGATTGGGAATGTGCGGGCCCCGCATAAGGAAGGCGTAAAGGCCGTGGGGCGTGCGTTACCGCCGCACCTTCCGTTTGCGGGAGTCCTTCGCCCTCGTCCGTCTGGCGCAATCGCGAAACCCTTTGCCGGTGTTCGGCTTATCTCGGGCAGGTGGCTGGTGGCTGGCGCGGGAGGCGGGACATGGGACGGTGGAGGCGGCTGCGCGCGGGCGGAGGGGATGTGCTGCTGGCGGGTGCGGCCTTCGTGCTCGGTGCGGCGCTGGTCGCGCGGTTCCGCCCGCATGGGCCGCAGCAGGCCTCGGCAACGCCGGATATTCCCCACCTGCTCGATGGACGGGGGCGCACCGCCGACAGCCCGGCGGAACTGCCCGCGCGGGCCTGGCGCGACGTGTTCTGGCGCGTCTATGCCGGCTTCACGCAGGACCGCATCCTGGCGGTGGCGGGCGGCGTGACCTTCTACGCCATGCTGGCGCTGTTTCCCGCGGTGGCCGCCTTCGTCTCGCTGTTCGGCCTCTATGCCGACCCGGTCTCGGCGATCCGCGAACTCGACCAGTGGCGCGGCGTGCTGCCGGCCGCGGCGGTGGAGATCGTCGGCGGGCAGATCGAGCGCATCGCCACGGGCAGCAACCGCACGCTGGGCTTTGCCTTCGCGCTCAGCCTCGTCATTGCGCTGTGGAGCGCCAATGCCGGGATGAAGGCGCTGTTCGACGCGCTCAACATCGTTTACGGCGAGGACGAAAAGCGCAGCTTCATCAAGCTCAACGCGGTGGCGCTGCTGTTCACTACCGGCGCTCTGGGCCTGATGCTGCTCGCCATGGCCGCCGTGGTGGTGCTCCCGCTCGCCCTGGCGCTGCTGCCGGGCCTGCCGGGCGAGCTGCTGATCAAATGGGGACGCTGGCCGCTGCTCTTCGTCGCCGTGTGCGCCGGGCTCGCCCTCGTCTACCGTTATGGACCGAGCCGCGAGCGCCCGCGCTGGCAATGGCTCAGCGTCGGCAGCCTGTTCGCCGCGACGGGGTGGCTCGCCGGCTCCATGCTGTTCTCCTGGTACGCGGCGAACCTGACCGATTTCAACGAGACCTATGGCTCGCTCGGCGCCATCATGGCCTTCATGATCTGGGTGTGGATCTCGGTCATCGTCGTGCTGGTGGGAGCCGAGATCAACGCCGAGGCCGAGCACCAGACGGCGCGGGACAGCACTACCGGCGCGCCGCTGCCGCTCGGCCTGCGCGGGGCGACCATGGCGGACACGGTGGGCGAATCCCCGGCCTGAGCCGGTTCAGTCGCCCGTCTTCATGAAGGCGGCGATGCGCTCGGCGATCATGATGGTCGGCATGTTGGTGTTGGCGCGCGGGATGGACGGCATGAGCGAGGCATCCGCCACCCGCAGGCCCTCGACATCGATGACACGGCCCTGCGCCGTGGTGACGGCGGCCGTGTCGTCCGCCCGGCCCATGCGGCAGGTGCCGCTCGGGTGCCAGGTGCCGCCGACATTGCGGCGCACGAAGGTGGTGAGCGCGGCCTCGTCGCGCAGAAGCTCGTCGATGGTGATGCCTTCGGTGACGAGCGCATGGATGAGCGCCGCGCGGAACGGGCCGGCGGCGTCGAGCAGGGCGGCGAGAGTGCCGCGCTGGAGCGCGTTCCACCGGCCGGGAACGGCGATCCTCGCCACGCGCGGGGTGTAGCTCGCGGGGAAGACGACGTCGCGTGCCCCGTCGAGCGCGGGGTCGAGCAGGGCCTGCGCCCCCCGCCGCAGCGCGTCGCACAGGCGCTGGAGGTCGCGCGCGTCGCTCAGCATCTGGAAGTCGACGTCGGGTTCCGCCCCCGGATCGGTCGTGGCGAGCCGGACGCGGCCGCGCGAAAAGCTCTTGTTGACCCAGAAGAACAGGCAGCCCGTGCGCCGCCCGACACTGTGCCAGCCGGCGCGGGAGAGGATGGCCGCGTGCATGTCGCCCGCCGGGGCGTCGGGAAGGTCCGAGGTGTAGCGCCAGATGGCCTGCTCATGATGCTCGCCGTCGTTTCGCTCGCGGAAGGCGGGTGGCAGCCAGGTGGCGACGGCGATGGAGGGATGCTCCATCAGGTTGCGCCCGACGCCCGGCCGGTCCGCCACGACCTCGATGCCGAGCGCGCGGAGTTCCGGGGCCGGGCCGATACCCGACCGCAGCAGGAGCCCCGGCGAATGGATGGCCCCCGCCGCCAGCACCACCTCGGCGGCGGTGAGGCTGATGGGGCCGCCGGGACCGTCGACCACCGCGCCGGTGACGCGGCGGCCTTCCATGAGCAGATGGCGGGCCTGGTGGCCGGTGAGGACGCGCAGATTGGGCCGGGCGCGGACCTCGGCGGTGAGATAGGCGAGCGAGGTCGGCTGCCGGCGCCCCTCGTCATCCACGGCCACCACGCCGCGATAGGTGCCATCCAGCCACGCGCCGTTCTGATCGGCCCGGATCGGGTGGCCATGGGCCGCGAGCGCGCGCATGACCCGGTCGACGAAGGGCGAAAGCGCGCCGTCGCCGATGCGCCGCACCACGATCGGCCCGTCCGTGCCGTGCAGCGGGCCGGCGACGTCGCGGTCGGCCTCCATGGCGCGGAAGACCGGCAGGCAGTCGCGCCAGCCCCAGCCTTCCGCACCCAGACGCTCCCATTCGTCATAATCGTCCGGCGCGCCACGGTTCGCCATGAGCGCGTTGATGGCCGAGCCGCCGCCGAGCAGGCGCGCCTGCTCGTAGCGCCGGGGCGTTCGCGGCGCATTGCCGGCACCCATCAGCGCGGTGAGCCGGGCCCAGATGTTCGTGGTGTCGAGATAGGCGCGGCCGGGATAGCGGCCGGCGATGTCGCGCGGGATGTCGTCCCGCCGGATGTCGCGCCCCGCCTCGACGAGAACGACCTGCCGGTCCGGTTGCTCCGACAGGCGCGCCGCCAGCACGCAGCCCGCGCTGCCGCCGCCGAGGATCAGCGTATCGCAGGCAAGCGCGGGGGTGAGGGCGGCGGGGTGCATCACGCGGCGCCGGCGCGTTCGGCGTCCACCGCGTCGGCGAGCTGCTTCAGCGATGAGAGGTGCAGGTCCGGCGTGGTGAAGCTCTTGGGCGCGGGCGTGCCGCCATAGCCGACCTGGCCCTGCCGCCGCTCGATCCAGCACACCTTGTAGCCCTCGGCGCGGGCGACGCCGATGTCGTGATGCTGGCTTTGCGCGACATGCAGGATCTCGTCCTGCCGATAGCCGAAGGCGGACTGGCGGCCGAGATTGTAGGAGAAGAAGCGCGGATCGGGCTTGGCGCAGCCCGCCTCGTCGCAGGTCACGCTGTCGTGGAACGGGTTGCCGAGGGTGGCCGAATAGGCGGAGAAGACGGTGCGGTCGGTGTTGGTCATGGCGACCAGCCGGTAGTTGCGGCGCAGGCGCTTCAGCGCTTCCACGGAATCCGCGAAAGCCGGCCAGCGGAACACGGCGAGCTGGAAGGCATCGGCCGTGGTCGCGTCATTCACGAAGCCGCATTCATTGGCGACATAGAGGTAGACATCTTTCATGGCGAAGGAGGAGCGGCCGTGGAAGGCGTCCCGCCCGCGGGTGTAGGGCCCGAAAATCTCGTCATCCGTGGCCGCTTCCGCCTTTGGGCCGCCCAGGGTGCGGATGGCGTTCAGAACGCCGGTCTCGAAATCGATGAGGGTGCCGACGACATCGAACGTCATGACCTTGAAATCGGTGAGTCTCACGGAAAGCTCCGTCCATTGGCGCGGGAGGCGCGGGGGCCGTTGACGCGCAGCAGAGCAGCGGGGTGCGCCGGCTTCAATTGAAAAAAGCTTGGGCGGGCGTTACACAATGTAAATGCGCAAGATCCGCCTGATATTGCCCTCGATGAACGGCTTCTTCACTTTCGAGGCGGCGGCACGCTGCGGCAACTTTGCGCGCGCGGCCGAGGAGCTCAGCGTCACGCCGGCAGCGGTGAGCCGCATGGTCGGCCGGCTTGAGGAGCATATCGGTTTCCCGCTCTTCGACCGGCTGCCGGGCGGGGTGGCGCTGACCGAGTCCGGGCGCATCCTGCATGAGGCGGTGGGGCGCGGCTTTTCCGGCATCGAGCGGGCGCTGCAGGAGATCGAGGACCGGCGGATCGGCATCGAGACGGTGACGCTGTCGGTCTCCACCGGCTTCACCACGCACTGGATGATGCCGCACATGGCGGAGCTCAAACGGGAGTTTCCCAAGCTCGAACTGCGCTTCCAGCTGATCATGTCGGCGCTGGGCGGCCCCGTGCACGATGTCGACCTCGGCATGCGCTTCATCGAGCGGGCGGATGCGCGCCATGAAGTGACGCCGATCATGCCGGAAATCGTGCTGCCGGTGTGCAGTCCTTCCTATGCGGAAGAAAGGCGGAGCGGCGGGGCGGCGGCGCGCGCGGTCCGGGTGATCCGCCTCAGCGAGGCGGAGCCGGACTGGTCCCATCTGCTGCCCGCGGAGGCGCGCGCGGGGGAGGCCGAATGCATGGACCTCGACGATTACGGCATCGTCGTGCAGGCCGCCATGCTCGGCCAGGGCGTGGCGCTCGGCTGGTTGAACGTGGTGGGGCACGGTCTGCGCAGCGGGGCGCTGGTGCCGTGCGGGCGGGCGGTGGCGACGGGGCGGCACTGCCAGTTCATGCGGCTTCGCGACAAGCCGCTGCGGCCGATCGTGGCGGCGCTGCGCGACTGGATCACGACGCAGCTGCGGGCGGATATCGATGCGGTGGCGAAGCGCCATCCCGCCCTCGGCCTGCCCGGCCTTCTCAACACTATGTAACGACCGGGAGGGCGCCCGGCGCCCCGAAAAGCGTCATTTGCGCGCTTTCGCGCCACTCGCTTGGGCGAACGTCGCTTCGAGACAAATGAGGTGACGCCTTCCGCCAGCCCAATGGGCGCGCAAACGCCTAGCATGGCGATGGCTCTCCAGGCGGTGCCCTGCCGGAAAATCCCGCGCTTGCGCGTCTTTGCTCCGGCTACCGCGGCGTCTGATGGCCTAAAAATAAGCGCGCCCAGTTCTTGAGCATCTGGCGTGGTCCGGTGTGGCATACCATCGGACAATCAGGAGGAGACGGACCCGAGCGACCCCCTTGGGGGCGCAACGACCGCGCATGCGCCCCGCGCTGCGAAGCTCCCGTAACTCATTGAATCAAATTTGCTTTTTGAAACATCAGATGCTTCGATGGTACGCGATCCGGCGGCTGTCTCCGGGTTGGCACGGTGCTTGCGGTAAGAGGGGGCCCGCTCCGGCGGGTGGATGCACATGAACGCCTGACAAACATGCCCGGGAGGAGCGGCCAATCCTCCCCCGCCAAGAGCCAAGGAGCATCTATGAGGCTTCCCGTGAGTGCCAACGATAGCTTTGTCGAATTTGCCGGCGTTCAGAAGACCTATGACGGCGAAGTTCTGGTGGTGAAGGATCTCAGCCTGCGCATCCGGCGCGGCGAGTTCCTCACCCTTCTCGGGCCCTCGGGCTCGGGCAAGACGACCACG
>JAEZMI010000298.1 GCA_023414975.1 Pseudomonadota bacterium
TGATAGGGCGGGCAATAGGCGAGGCCGGCAGGAAAATTGTCTGTACCGCGGGTTTCAGCACCGCGTTCATGCCGGCCATCTGCATCTCGTAGTCGAGATCGGTACCGTCCCGCAGGCCGCGGATGAGCAGATGCGCGCCATGCGCCTGCGCGGCGTCAACAACCAACGTGTCAAAGGTCACGCAATCGAGGCTGGCGCCCTCCGCCTGCGCGATCGGACCGAACACCTCGCGCAGCATCTCCAGCCGCTCGTCGGTGGAGAAAATTGGGCTCTTGCCGGGGTGGATGCCGACACCGACCACCAGCCGGTCCGCCAGCCGCGCGGCGGCCCGCGCCACCTCCACGTGACCATTGGTCGGCGGGTCGAAGGAGCCGGGATAGAAAGCGGTGCGCGCGGCGCTCATGAGCCCTCTCTCGATGCGCGGCAAGCGTTAGCGGTCCCGGCGGCAGGACGCAAGCACGCTCGGCCGCAAGCACGCACCGAGGTAAGCGCGCGCCGCGGCAAAGCCGCCGTTGCCGCAACGCGCCCTATCGTTCGTGCCCGTCGATCCATTTGGTGACAGTCGGGGCGCGGTAGGCCGCGAGCTTGCCGAGCAATTCTCCGGGGCTTTCGGCTCTCACGAGCATGTCGCGGTGCTCGCGCCGCATGAAGCCCTCCTCGACGGTGTGGTCGAGGAAATCGAGGAGACGGCGATAATAGCCCTCCACATCCAGCACCGCGCACGGCTTGGCGTGGTTGCCGAGCTGCGCCCAGGTCCACACCTCGAACAGCTCTTCCAGCGTGCCCGCTCCACCCGGCAGGGCGACGAAGGCATCCGACAATTCGGCCATCTGCGCCTTGCGCTCATGCATGGACGAGACGATGCGCAGATCCGGCAGCCCCAGATGCGCGACCTCCTTGTCGACGAGGCGCTGGGGGATGATGCCGATCACCTCACCGCCCGCCGCCAGCGCCGCATCCGCCAGCACGCCCATCAGCCCGACTGAGGATCCCCCATAGACGAGGCCGATGCCGGTTTTGGCGAGCGCCGTTCCAAGCGCCGCGGCGGCCTCGCGATAGGCGGGGCGGCGGCCGGCGTTCGAGCCGAGAAACACGCAGATGCGGCGCATGGAAACCTCGTCGAAACTGGCGCTGCGGCCACGAAACTCGATGGTTTGACGTCAAGACAGGGATGGCTTGCCTTCCCGCCAGAGCAAGAGGGTCTCCCGGCACCGAAACGGCGCCGTCACCGGCGCCGTTCGACATTCCCCATCACACCGGTCGGAAGGACCCCGCCGCCGTGTGGTCCGGCAAGGGCGGCATCACTCCGCGCTCGTCGCCCCATCCTCGGCTTCCGCTTCTTCCTCGCTGACGCGCTCGACCGAAACGACCTTCTCGTCCTCGGCCGTGTCGAACACGATCACCCCCTGGCTGCCGCGCCCGACGATGCGAATGCCGTTCACCGGGCAGCGGATAAGCTGCCCGCCATCCGTCACCAGCATGATCTGGTCGGCGTCCTCAACCGGGAAGGAGGCAACGAGTGGGCCGTTGCGGTCGTTCACCGCCATGGCGACGATGCCCTTCCCGCCGCGTCGCGTCGTGCGATACTCATAGGACGAGGTGCGCTTGCCGTAGCCGTTCTCCGACAAGGTGAGGATGAACTGCTCCGCCGCGCCCATGGCGACATAGCGCGCCTGGTCGATATCCGCCGGAGCAGCGACCGCCTCGTCGGCATCGGCCTCGGCAGCCACGTCCAGCGCGGCATCCGCTTCATCCGCCCCGTTCTCGCCGCCCGACTGCGCCCGTCGCATCGCGTTGGCGAGCTTGATGTAAGCGGCGCGCTCCTCGGCACGGACGTCGACATGGCGGATGATCGCCATGGAAATCAGCTTGTCGCCGCCTTCCAGCTGAATCCCGCGCACGCCCATCGAATCGCGACCCTTGAACACGCGAACTTCGGTGACCGGGAAACGGATGCACTGGCCGTTCGCGCTGGTGAGCAGGACATCGTCCTGCTCGGTGCAGAGCTGGACATCGGCGATCGCCTCGCCCTCCTCCAGCTTCATGGCGATCTTGCCGTTGCGGTTCACATTGGTGAAGTCCGACAGCTCATTGCGCCGGACCGTGCCGCCCGTGGTAGCGAACATGATCTGTAGCCGGCTCCACGTCTCCTCGTCCGGCAGCGCCATGATCGAGGTGATCCGCTCGTCCTCGCTCAGCGGCAGGATGTTCACCAGCGCCTTGCCGCGCGCCTGCGGTGCGGCGATCGGCAGACGCCAGACCTTCAGCTTGTAGACCTGGCCCTTGGAGGAGAAGAACAGCACCGGCGCATGCGTCGAGGCGACGAAGAGGCGTGTGACGAAATCCTCGTCGCGCGTCTGCATCGCCGAGCGACCCTTGCCGCCACGCCGCTGCGCCCGGTACGTGGAAAGCGGCACACGTTTGACATAGCCGGCATGGGAGACGGTGACGACCATGTCCTCGCGGGCGATGAGGTCTTCGTCCTCGAAATCGCCCTCCGCCTCGATGATCTCCGTCTTTCGCTCCGTGCCGAATTCCGCTTTTACCTCAAGAAGTTCGTTCTTGACGATGGCACGGATGCGCTCGCGGCTGGCGAGGATGTCGAGATATTCACGTATCTCGACGGCGATCTTGTCGAGTTCGTCGGCCACCTCGTCGCGGCCGAGCGCGGTGAGGCGCTGCAGGCGAAGGTCGAGGATGGCGCGCGCCTGCTCGAACGAGAGGCGGTAGGTGTTGTCCGGGCCGAGACGGTGGCGGGGATCGTCGATCAGCGCGATCAGCGGCGCGACGTCCAGCGCCGGCCAGTCGCGCGTCATCAACGCCTCGCGCGCTGTCGCCGGATCGGGCGAGGTGCGGATCGTGTGGATTATCTCGTCGATATTGGCGACCGCGATGGCCAGGCCGACCAACACATGAGCCCGGTCGCGCGCTTTGCGCAGGAGGAATTTCGTGCGCCGGCTAACAACATCCTCGCGGAAGGCGACGAAAGCCGTCAGCAAATCGAGCAGGTTCATCAGCGCCAGCTTGCCGCCGTTCAGCGCCACCATATTGGCGCCGAAGGAGGTTTGCAGGGCGGTCATGCGGTAGAGATTGTTCAGCACGACATCGGCCTGGGCGTCGCGCTTGATCTCGAAAACGACGCGCAGCCCCTCTCGGGACGACTCGTCGCGGATCTCGGCGATGCCTTCCAGCCGCTTGTCGCGGACCAGTTCGGCGATGCGCTCGATCATCGTCGCCTTGTTCACCTGATAGGGAATTTCGGTGACGATGATGGCGTCGCGGTCCTTGCGGATTTCCTCGACTGTAGCGCGGGCGCGCATGACGATGGAGCCGCGGCCGGTCAGATAGGCCTGACGGATGCCGCTGCGGCCGAGAATGAGCGCGCCGGTGGGGAAATCGGGACCCTGGATGTAGTCCAGCAGCTTCTCGACATCGAGCGCCGGATCGTCGATCAGCGCGACGCAGGCGTCCACCACCTCGCCGAGATTGTGCGGGGGAATGTTGGTCGCCATGCCGACCGCGATGCCGCCCGCGCCATTGACAAGCAGGTTCGGCACCCGCGCCGGGAGCACGGTAGGCTCCTGTTCGCGGCCGTCATAATTGTCCTGGAAATCGACCGTGTCCTTGTCGAGATCGTCCAGCAGGGTCATCGCCGGGCGGGCGAGGCGCACCTCGGTGTAGCGCTCGGCTGCCGGCGGATCGCCGTCGATCGAGCCGAAGTTTCCCTGACCATCGATCAGCGGCAGGCGCATGGAGAAGTCCTGCGCCAGCCGCACCAGCGCGTCATAGATCGCCTGGTTGCCGTGCGGATGGTACTTACCCATCGTGTCGCCGGTGACGCGCGCCGATTTGTTGTAGGGCCGCTCGGGCGTGTAATTGTTCTCGCGCATCGAGAACAGGATGCGGCGATGCACCGGCTTCAGCCCGTCGCGCACATCAGGCAGCGCGCGCGAGACGATGACGCTCATCGCGTAGTCGAGATAGCTGCGCGAGAGTTCTTCGGTGATGGAGACGGGCCGGATATCCGAAGGGCCGGCGCCCTCCGGCTTGGTCGTATCGGAATCGGACAAGGAACCACTTTCCGCAGTTGCCGAACAGGTAGGATGGTCTAGCCGATTCCGCCCAACGACGCCAGCTTAGAGTGCATTTCCATCATCGAAAAAACTAAGCAATATCAATCTATTACCGTTGCGTTTCGGGAAGCTGTGGAGATCGTGGCCAAAGCGGGGCAAAAGGCCGCTTCGTGCCGCTTGCCGATGATGCCGTCGCGCTTCTCGGCGCCGCACCCCCGTGTGGGATGATTCCGGGTTGCGAAGGCATGTCGGCCGTGCGTAGCCCGCCGCGCGCATCCGCCGAACCCTGTATGGGCCGCCAGAGGCATAGACCCTTGCGCAATACCGCCGCGTCAGCGCAGATGGGCGAGGGGGTGCCATGCTCGATTACATCTCTTCCGCCGCCGTCACCATGCTGGTCGTCATCGACCCGATCGGCCTCGCCCCGATTTTCCTCGCGGTGACGCGCGATCTCGGGCCGGCCGAGCGGCGCCTGGTGGCGTGGCGGTCTTCCGCCATTGCGCTCGCCATTCTCGTGTTCTTCGGCCTTGTCGGCTCGCCGCTGCTGAATGCGCTGGGCATCACCCTGCCCGCTTTCCGCATCGCCGGTGGGCTGCTGCTCTTTGCCATTTCCTTCGAAATGGTGTTCGACCGCCGCACCGAGCGCGCGGTCGACAGCAGCACCGCGACGGCGCGCGAACAGGCCATGCGCATGATGGCGGTGTTCCCGCTGGCGATCCCGATCATGGCCGGTCCCGGCGCCATCACCGCCATGCTGCTGCTGGCCGGCGAGGCGCATGGCGAGCCGGTGAAGCTCGCCGCGCTGTTTGCCATCACGCTGCTGGTCATTGCCAGCTGTCTTCTGGTCTATCTCGCAGCCGGACGGGTGAACCGGCTGCTTGGCGTCACCGGCAACGCCATACTGTCGCGCCTGCTCGGCGTGGTTCTGACGGCGCTGGCCGTTCAGTTCGTCATCGACGGCGTCCGCGCCGCCTTTCTGAGCTGAGTCAACCGCCGAAAAGCACCGTGTGCATGATGCGGCCGGGCCAGAAGGTGAACAGGCCGGCGAAAACCAGCCCGCCCATATAGAGCCCACGCATGCCCTTTGCGTGCGCGACGACATCGCCGTGACGGGCGAACAGAACCGATCGCGGTAGGGCCCAGAGCACGAAGAGCGAGAGCAGATGGATGGGTCCGAACGGTCCGATCCAGCGCATCTCGTGAATCCAGAACGACGATAGCGCTACCAAAGCCATGAGCCCGGTCCACACCCAGCCGAGCGTTCGATGCGGCAGGGTACCCTTGGGCGCGGCGAACTGCACCGCCCCGAGAACCAGCGCAGCGATCGCCGCGAAAGCGTGGAGGCGAATGGCGGGCGCAGCTTCGAGCAGCGGCGTCAAGTTCATCGCCTCGCTCCCACGCCCTCTCCCCGCCTTCGCCCGCTATCCTGGATCAGAACGGGATGTCGTCGTCGAGATCGCCGCCGAACTTGCCGCCGCCTGCCGGCGCGGGTTTGCGGTCATTGCCGAAGGAGCCGCCCCCGCCGGCGCCGCCGAAGCTCGGGCGAGAGCCCGATCCGCTACCGGACCCGCTGAAGGAGGAACCGCCGGAATAACCGCCGCCCGAGCCGAAATCGCCGCTGCCGGCGCCGTACTCGTCACCGCCCCCCTCACCGCCTCCGCCGCCGCGGCTGTCGAGAATGGTCAGCTCGCCGCGATAGGGACGCAGCACGACCTCGGTGAAATAGCGTTCGCCGCCGTTCTGGTCGGTCGCCTTGCGGGTCTCCAACTGGCCTTCAATATAGACCTTGGTGCCCTTGCGCAGATACTGCTCGGCCACGCGCAGCAGGTTTTCGTTGAAGATCACCACGCTGTGCCACTCGGTGCGCTCCTTGCGCTCGCCCGAGGCCTTGTCGCGCCAGGTTTCCGAGGTGGCGATGCGCAGATTGCAGACCCGTCCGCCATTCTGAAAGGTCCGCACCTCGGGGTCGCGGCCGAGATTGCCGATCAGAATCACCTTGTTCACGCTGCCCGCCATATCGTCCTCCGAGTGCCTGTCGGACGCCCGCGGCGGAGCGCGCGCGCCTTTGATCGGGCATGATAGCCCATCCGTCCCGCGCCGACGCCCCCGCCCGCGCACCTTTCCACATCCCGCTGCCGTGCCCGAAGGCCGCTCGACGGCGCGCCCCGTGCCTTCCCCTCACGCAACCTGTCGGGCCATGCAAAATGTTCTTGTTCTGTTCCTATCATTATGACTAGTCTGATGCAAGACGACGAGTCACGCATTGCGGTCGGGCCGCGCCGCATTATGTTTATGGCCGTGATCGCCAGGGAGTTCTCCCATCATGACCGACGTGCGTAATCGCCGGCGCGCCCGCGCTACCGCCATCGCCTTGGCCGAGGATGCCCGCCAGGCGCTCGTCCGCCGTGCTCTGCTCGCCGTGTCCGGCGGGCTGATCGCGGCCGTGGCGGTGGCCGCTCTCGCCATGCGGGGCATGGGCTACTGATCCGCGCCGGGACGGGCGGCCGCCCCAGCGCACCGAGTTTTGGCACTGCCCGTCAATGAAGAGACCGGAATGAAGGACCGCGCGGATTCCCCGCGCCGCGACGCACGTTCAATCGTGATCCGTGGCGCGCGCGAGCACAATCTCAAGAACGTCGATCTGGAAATTCCCCGCGACAGTCTGGTGGTGTTTACCGGGCTATCGGGTTCGGGCAAATCTTCGCTCGCCTTCGACACCATCTATGCCGAGGGCCAGCGCCGTTATGTCGAGAGCCTCTCGGCCTATGCCCGCCAGTTCCTCGAGATGATGCAGAAGCCGGACGTCGACCAGATCGACGGCCT